>CAIPII010000206.1 GCA_903865035.1 uncultured Burkholderiales bacterium
ACTCAAACAGGTGATGGTGCCCATGCATTCAAAGCGTTCTTTGACCAAAGCGCTCTCTTCAAAGGACGCCAAAATGGGAGCAGGCGATGCCAGTCCTGTGGTCTCAATGACGAGGTTGGGAAACCTTGGAATTCTTCTCTCCAATCGCGCCCAAAAGAGGTCTTCCAAAGCTTGGTTCAATGCGGGCAGTCCCGTGCAGCACACGCAAGCATTGGGCACCAAAGCCGCACTTTCGCTGGCGTTGGCCAAAAGTTGGTTGTCCAGTCCCACCTCACCGAGTTCGTTGATGATGAGGGCCGCGTCTTTGAGCAATTCGCTTTGCAACCATGCTTTGAGTAAGGTGGTTTTGCCGCTTCCCAAAAAGCCAGTGAGCAAGAAAACGGGTATTTTTTGAATCTTCATGTCGACTTGATTGCCTCAGTGAGGAGGGTTGAGACTCGTGTGCACGAAACCTTTTCTTGATTCTAATTGCGAAGTCTCTGATGCAACGTACTTGGGAATCATGCTGGGTCTTGGCGCACATTGAGCTTGGGGTTTGTAGCAGGGCTATACTAAGGCAAACATTCGTCACAACGAAAAAAGTTGGGGATCAAAAAGGGGCAAAGTCGCATGGAGAGAATCACCATTTCACTCGATCCGGAGTTGGCAAGCATATTGGATCAAATGTCTGAGCAACACGGTTATGCATCCAGGTCAGAGGCGGTGCGCGATTTGATCCGTGGCTGGCACTCGCAAGAGGCCTTGAAGCGTCAAAAGAACGAGCATTGCGTGGCTTATCTGGGCTATGTGTATGACCAAAAAGACAGGACCGTGAGCGAGAGAATTTCAAACCTCGAGCACGATCACCACCATTTGACCATTTCTTCAACTCAGTTGCACTTGGATCATTCCAATTGTTTGGAAGTGCTTTTCTTGCGTGGACCCACCAAAGAAATTCAATCTCTGTGTCAAAGGATCATGTCACAAACGGGCGTGCGCCATGGTGCCGTGCAATACGTTCCGGTCAAGGTGTTTGATCACATCGATGGGCACGATCACGCCCACGGCATGCCCCACATTCACTTGCAAACCATCAGCTGAGCGCCTCAATGGGTTTGCAGCGAGGCGCTGTGGGTGTGAGCTGAGACCACATGGGGTTTGGATTTGAAACCCCAAACCAAAAGCAATAAAACCAGAGTGCCCAAAGTGCTCACCCAAGCCCCATAAGTCTCCCAAAATTGGTCCAAAACGGGCAAGTGCTCGCGACCTTGCTCAATGCCAACGACCAACAAAGACAGCGAGGCAATCACGCCACTCATGATGCGTGCGGTGTGCTTGGCCAAGTCTTCGCTGCTTTTGACCATCCAATGCACGATGAACCCATTGAGGCTATCGGCGAGCATCATGCCCAGACCAAAGCAAAACGCAAAACACAAAATCATTTGAAAGCCGCCCATCTCATGACCTTTGTGTGCCATGAGGCCCGCTTGGGCCAAAGTGTCAAAGGACAACGCAAAGGCAAAGCCCACACCCATGGGGTGAGCAAAGGCTCCCAAGGATTTGAAGATCAAGGTTTTGAGACTGGAGTGCTCGTGATGGTGAGCTCGAGCTCCAAAGCAATATTTGAGATTGCTGTAGGCGAGCCACACCAAAAATAAACTCGAAATCCAAAGCCCCAATTGATCCAGCCAAACGGGCAATGAAACCCCTTGCCAGTAAAAAACCAGGGTTGCCAAAAAGACGGTGAGTGAGTGACCACTTGCAAACTGGACACCAGTCAATCGCGCGCTCCAAAAACTGTGTTGATTGAATCGCATGCGCGTGAGCCCATCGACTGCAGCGATGTGATCGGGATCTAGCCCATGGCGAAAGCCCAGCGCAAAGAGCAAGCCCAAAGTGGCCCAAATGGAAGAAGCTTGAAATTCAAACATGTGAAGATTTCTAAATTCGTGTGAAGAGTAAACGCATGACAAGCCCCCGTCAAGGGGCTTTGCCTCACTTGTGGGTGTGGTGGTGTCCTGAAGAGTGGTCGTGACCGTGATCGTGATCATGCCCATGACCGTGGGAATGTCCGTGATCGTGTCCATGCCCATGATCGTGGCTGTGGCCATGGCTGTGACCATGACCGTGGCGATGCAGTTGGCCGTCCCCATGCTCGTGCCATTCGCTGCTGTCGGCTTTGCCGTGTGCGTGTGGATCTTCGTTGAACACCAATGACTTGACTGTCACAGGCACCGTGAAGGAGGGCATGCGAATGCGACCCAAATCGATGTAATCAAAGCCCCAAAGGGTGACGCCGTCGATGACCAAGATCTCGCTTTTGACACGCTCGTCTTCTTTGAAAATGTGACCCAAGTTGTGAGCAATGTCGCCATCGGTGATGATGTAGAGATGCCGTCCTTGTGCCAAGGTTTGGGGAATGGCCCTTAAGATGCCATTGGCCAGTGCGGACAATCTGGTGAAAGATGGGGCCCCCAACCAACGCAGCGAAATGGCCACATCTTGTTCGCCTTCCACCAAATCGTGCCGTTTGAAGGACTGGGTGAGTTCTCTGGCG
This sequence comes from uncultured Burkholderiales bacterium, assembly GCA_903865035.1. GTDB lineage: Bacteria > Pseudomonadota > Gammaproteobacteria > Burkholderiales > Burkholderiaceae_C > Limnohabitans. The sequence goes on from CAIPII010000206.1 coordinate 2,537, forward strand.
ACCAAGAGCGAGTCGATCTCAGGTCCAAACACGGTGGGAAGGGGAATGACTTGAAGGTTTTTGCGGGGTAGGAGGATCGCAGGCTCAGAGATGAAGGTGGTGTTGCCACTCAATTGAACGCTGTACTCAGAGGCTCCAAGCACGGTGGCTCGGATGCATTCACCAGCCTCCAAGAGAGGTGTTTTGAGCTGCCCTTCAGCCAAGCGCATTTGAACGGCTGTGCCAAAGAGTTTGCCCAAGTCACCAAAGTCTCTCATCTCACGTTGATACACGTATTCGGCAACGCCGCCAGAGAACATGACACCATCGAGTGCGCCAAAGTCCTCAATCGGATCGGTGATGTAGATGTGCTCGAGATCTTCTTTGGTGAATTTTTGGTTCAACACGCGCATGAGCGCATCGGCCATCCAATGGGCCACGTTGGCCAAGTCGTCTCGTTTGATTTTGTCGCCCAGTGACCAATTGAACCCTGCTTGCTTGGCCAAGTACTGACCCATGGGGTCGAGTCGGGTGATGGTGTTGCTCTCATCGACAACCAACAAACGACCTCCCAAGTGAACCGCACCCGTGGCCACCAGTTCTCCGTTTTGCACCAAGCCAAGCTTGGTGGTGCCGCCCCCAATGTCGATGTTCAAGATGCGTTGCTTTTGGTCGTAGGAGCGTTTGGCCGCTCCAGAGCCGTAGACAGCGAGCATGGACTCCATGTGGTGACCAGCGGCCGCACACACAAACTCTCCACCTTGTTCGGCCAAAATGGCCGCAATGGATTCGCTGTTTTCTCGCCTCAAGGCCTCGCCCGTCAAAATGACCGCACCCGCGTCCACCTCATCGGGGTGAAGGCCAGCGGCCTGATAGGCCTTGTCGATGATTTCGCCCAAAGCCTTGGCGTCCATGGTGGTGTCGCTCAAATAGGGAGTGAGCGAGATGGGGGATTGGTAGAGTGCTTGGCGATCGACCACGGTGTAGCGCGAGGAGAGGTCCTCAGCGATGCGGCGCAAGTGAATTTTTGAAAACACGACTTGTGTGCCTGAGGAGCCGACGTCGATGCCAACGCTGTGCAAAATCACATTGTCTTGACGCCACAAAGATTCTTGTGAAGGGTCATCGCCTGAGAAATTGTCGTGATCGTGGTCATGATCCGCATCCCCATCGTGCGTGTGAGCGTAATCGGCCCCATATTGGTGGTCTTGGATGGAATGCTTCAAGACGGGTTTTTCAGTTTGATCGGTCATGGCAAGCGAATTTGATAAGGAGGATGATGGGTAAAGTGGAACCTTCAATGAGCCAGTTCAGTGAATCAATAAAATTGATCGAAATGAACTTGATCCATGGGCACCTTTTGTTCGATCAGCAGTTTGAGCATCGCTTGTGCCATCAAGGGCGGGCCAGCGAAGTAGATTTCAAACTCACTGAGTTTGTCCAAGTGCAGGGATGCAACGGCTTCGTGTACAAAGCCATTGAGTCGATCTCCAGACATGGGCGCACTAGGCGCTTGGTGTGAGAGCACAGCGGTGTAATGTCCTCGCTCAGCCCAATGGGGCAAAGACTCGAGCATATCCAGTCCACAAACGTCACGCTCCTCTCTGGCGCCGTAGAGAAAGTGCACCTGTTGGTGGGTCATTTTGGAGGAGGTGAGGGCTCCTCTAGCCAAGGACACCATGGGCGCCAAGCCTGAGCCGCCACCGACGAGCAAAATGTCGCGGCTCGAATCTTCACGCAAATAAGCCATGCCGTAGGGGCCATCGATGCTCACTGGCGTTTGCGGCTTCAAATCAAAGAGGGCTTGGGAGCCAATGCCGTTGGGTACACGGCGAACTTGAAACTCGATCCTCTTGTGTTGGCCACCCGCTTGGCTCATGGAGTATGCGCGTGCTCCAGTCACACCGGGCAACTCGATCAAGGCGTATTGACCCGCTGAGAACTCGATGGGCTGATCGGTTTCAAAGGCAAACTCACTGATGTCATGCGTGATCACGCGTTGCTCCACAAAGTGGGCTGCGGTTTTGATGGGGGTGTGAATGGGGGCGTAGCGCGCTTGCTCTCTGAGCTTGATGCGAACATTGCCTTTGGCCACACTTTGGCAGCCCAAGTGTCTGTTTTTTTGTTTGTCTTTTTCGCTCAAACCAGGCGCATCATGCCAGGTGTTTTCGAGCTCGCCTTCGAGAAGTTCAAATTTGCAATTGCCGCAAGAGCCCACATTGCATTCATAGGGGAAAGCGATGCCTGCGCGCAAACCTGCGCGCAGGATGGTGTCTCTTTCTTGGCAAGAAAATGTCGTTTGACTGGGTTCGATGTGGACTTGATGCATGAGATGAAGGTGAATTGAAACGGGTTGGCAGCGATTAGAGAGGGATCAAAGGGCGAAAGAGGTGAGGAGTCGGTGAAATGAAAAAAACGCTCAAGCCCTGTAGCCCAGTTGCACGGAAATGTCCTCTGCGGTTTGGATGACCAAGGGCGCCAAAGATCTGAGCTTTTTGAGCGTCAAGCGTTGGCTGGGTCCACCCACACCAATGGAGGCCACCACTTGTCCGGTGATGTCTCGCAAGGGCGCAGAGATGCCCCTCATGCCCGCCTCAGACTCCTCGTCGTCAACGGCATAGCCTTGTTGTTTGACTTGGGCCAAGACTTTCAAAAGCTCTGCGCTGGAGGAGACCGTGTTGGGGGTTCTGGCCGAGAGGTCGGAGGCGATCACGCGTTGAATCAATTCGGTGGGGCTGAACGCCAAAATGGCCCTTCCCTCACATGTGCAAAAAGCGGGCTTGAACGTACCGATGTAGTTTTTCATGCGAATGGCTTGAGCACTCTCCAAGTTGTAGAGGTAGATGATGTTGGTTTCATTCAAAACGGCCAAGTGAATCGTCTCACCCGTTCTCTCTCTCAAGACTTTCAAAAAGGGTTGAGCCATGTTGGAGACATCAAGTCGCCTGCGCACCAAGGCGCCCATGATGAACAAATTGATGCCCAGTCGATAGCGGCCGTTTTCTGGGTTTTGCTCTAGCAACCCTTCGCTGAGCAGGGTCACCGCCAAACGGTGAGCCGTACTTTTTGCAAGTGAGAGGCGCTTGGCCAAGCTGCTGATGCCAATCTCGGGCTCCATTTCGGAGAAGCATTTGAGCACCCGAACGGCCGCAGCCACGGAGGAAAGTCGAGAGCTTTTAGAAGGTGTGCGTTCCATGAGCATGATTCATACGATTGTTGAATTGATCTTAACTCAATTTCTTTTATAAAGAACATCGTTCAGCATAAAAGAATACTAGGGAAAACCACGCGATTGTGCACAAAGCACACAAATTGAGCAATATTGAACAGTTGCGAGTGAAATGCATACCAAAGTTATCAAGGGAAAACCCGCATTTTTCGCTATTGACACAATTTTCGGAATGACGCCTAATATCGCTTGTGCCTTTATACGGATCAATGTTCTGTATAAAGGAACGATAAATTCCGACAGCAGACCCCTCCTCGAGCGTGTCTGGCTCTACAATGTTTCCTCTGTGAATGTTTATTTGGAGAACTCCTAGTGCAAACTCCGGTTGCCCCTGCGCCCCTTGAGCACCTCAAAGTTGGCCTCGATCCCAAGTGGTTGGTGATTGGCGTTTGTTTGGTGGTGGTGGGCTTTTTGGCCTTGGTGCCCTTTGGCTTCATGGTTTGGCAGAGTTTTTTAACGCCAGAGACGGCCGACGCGCCCTCGATCTTCACGCTCAACAACTACATCACGGCCTACACAAATCCAGAGACGATCAAGACTTTGGGCAACTCCATTGAGTTCGCCCTGGGCGCATCCTTCTTGGCCTTCACGATTGGCACCGCACTGGCTTGGATGAACGAGAGAACCAACACGCCCATGCGTCGTTTGTTCTACGCGCTCTCCATCATTCCATTGATCATTCCAAGCATCTTGTTCTCCATTGCGTGGATCATGTTGGCCAGTCCCAAGATTGGCCTCTTGAACATGGTGGCTCAATCGTGGTTTGGTTTTGAAAACCCACCTTTTAACATTTACTCCATGTGGGGCATGATTTGGGTCGACGGCTTGCACTACTCGCCCATGGCTTTTTTGCTCATGACTGCGGCCTTCAAAGCCATGGACCCCTCCTTGGAGGAGTCAGCGGTCATGAGTGGCTCGAGTGTCTTGAGAACGCTTTGGCGCATCACCTTGAGGCTTGCGTTTCCTGCGATTGTGGCCACGATTTTGACGCTTTTCGTCAGAGCCATTGAGTCCTTTGAGGTTCCTGCTTTATTGGGCCTTCCTGCAGGCATTCAGGTCTTCACATCCGCCATTTATGAAGCGATCCACCAATTCCCAAGTCAACTGGGGCTTGCCTCGGCTTTCTCCGTTTTGTTGCTTGTGATCACCTCGGGTGGCATCTACATTCAAGCCCGAATCTCCGCGTCTGGCAGCAAGTACGTGACCGTCACAGGCAAGGGTTTCAGGCCAAGGAGCATTGATCTGGGTAACTGGAGAATCCTCACCACAGGCATCTTCGTCGTTTATTTCTTGTTGATCGTGGTGTTGCCCTTTTTCGTGCTTTTGTGGTCCTCGCTGCAAAAGTTTTACGCGCCTCCGTCCATGGAAGCGTTGAACCACCTGACACTGGATGGTTACCGGTATGTTTTGGGTTCAAGCGACATTTTGAATGCGGTTTTCAACAGCTTGTGGATGGCGGTGGCCTGTGCCACGATCGTGATGATCTTGTCCGCAGTGGTCTGTTGGGTGGTGGTCAAAACCAAGATCCCTGGTCGCTGGCTGCTTGACAACATGGCTTCACTTCCCATGGTCTTTCCTGGCCTGGTCTTGGGTGTGTCGATCATGATCTTTTACCTCACCTTTGACATCGGCATTTACGGCACGTTTTGGATCATCTTGTTGGCCTACGTGACACGCTTCATGCCCTACGGTTTGCGCTACAACACGACTTCCATGATTCAAATCCACAAGGATTTGGAAGATTCTGCGGGCATGAGTGGAGCTGGATGGCTCACTGTGTTCACCCGTGTCATTTTGCCGCTCTTAAAGCCCGGCATGTTGGCTGGTTGGATCTACGTGCTCATCGTTTGTGTGCGTGAACTCTCAAGCTCCATTTTGCTCTACAGCCCAGGCAAGGAAGTGATCTCCATTGTGATTTGGGAATTGTGGGAAAACGGTCAATACGTTGAGTTGTCAGCTTTGTCGGTTTTGTTCATCTTGATGCTCTTGGTTTTGGTCGTCATCGCTCAAGCCATTGGTAAGCGTTTCGGTGTCAAGGAAGTTTCTTAAAGTGCCGCTCGGGTTTGGTCCGTGCCTCTTTGTTTGAATTGTCAAAAGGAAAGTAAGTCGTGCTAAAAGTCATTGGTCTTCATACCGAATATGTGAGCGACAAAGGGGTGGTGGTGCAAGCTGCCAAGGATGTGTCCTTTGAGGTGCCCAAGGGCAAGCTCTTCACCCTTCTTGGGCCCAGTGGATGTGGAAAAACCACAACCCTCAGGTCCATCGCGGGTCTTGAAAAACCCACCCAAGGTGTGATTGAGGTGAGTGGCAGAACGCTCTTTAGCTCTGAGCAAAATCTCTTCACGCCTCCAAACAAGCGTGGCTTTGGCATGGTGTTTCAGTCCTATGCGATTTGGCCTCACATGACGGTCTTCCAAAATGCAAGCTTTCCCATGGAAGTGGGACAAAAGAAGTTCTCGCCCGGTGAGATTAAAGAGCGCGTGATGCGCGTGCTCGAATCGGTTGAGTTGGCCCAGTACCATGACCGAGATGCAACCCGCTTGTCAGGTGGTCAGCAGCAGCGCCTGGCCTTGGCTCGTGCTTTGGTGATGGAGCCCCAACTCCTCCTCTTGGATGAGCCTTTATCCAATTTGGATGCCAAACTCAGAGAAAAGATGCGCTTTGAGGTCAAAAAGATCCAACGCGAGCTCGACATCACCACGATCTACGTGACCCACGACCAAGCAGAGGCGCTGGCCCTTTCACACGAAATTGCCGTCATGTCCCAGGGTCGAATCGTGCAGCGCGGCACGCCGCGTGAGATCTACGAAACACCCAAGAACACCTTTGTTGCCGATTTTGTGGGTGCCATCAACTTCATCAATGCGAGCATCACGGCCATTCACGCAGGCGACAACTTGATGACGCTTGAGAGCGAAATTGGAGTGGTTCAAGTGCCCTTTGATCCAACGAGCCAAGTGGGTGATGCGGTTCAAATTTGCGTCAGACCCGAGAACGTGCATTTGAGTGAAGACACCCCTCAAGTGCCTCACAACAACCGCTTCAACGGTTTGGTTGATCAAAAGATTTTCCTGGGCGAAGTGCTCGACTTCCAAGTCAAGTTGGGAGAGAAGGTCATTTTGGCTCGTGTACACCCCAGCCACAAAACGCCCGTTGGGCACACCATTCACTTGCATTTTGATCCACAAAATTGTGTGATCTTCAAAACCACTCGCAATTGATTTCCGATTTCTTTTTTCTTTATTCATCCACCAAGGTTCAAACATGACTGTCAAAACGATTGAAACCAATTCAGCGGACTACGTGCCCAATGAATCGCATTACCACAGCAAGAAAGATCGCACATTTGTGCGAGCCATTGCGGGTCCCTACAACCTCAAAGATGAGCTCGTTCGTTTGCGCGCCATGCCCCGTGTGAGAAAAGGTCGCGACCTCAAATTCAGCGATGGTCCTCAAGCCTTCAGCCGCCACTACGTGGAGCCCAAAGACGGCATCACCCAAACGTTTCACATGCACTTGGAAGAGTACGGTCCAGGCGGCCACTCTCAAAAGCACGGACACGTGAACGAAGCCGCTTTCTACATTTTGGATGGCACGGGCTACGAAGTTCATGACGGCATCCGTTACGACTGGAAGGCCGGAGACGTTGCCATCGTGCACAACAACTGCGTGCACCAACACTTCAACGCCAGCAATGAGCGTCCCGCTCGTGCGCTGGTCATCAAGACAAAGCCCATGTACATGTTCATGAACATGCTCTTCCAACACCAAGTGGAACCCCGCCCAAGCGAGCCAGCACCTGGTGGCGAAGGCTTTAAGGCAAGACAATTCGAAGACAACTTGAACCACCCTGAAGGAGGGTATTGAAATGGCATGGGACGAATCAAAATCATGGTTAGAGGGCTCAGCCCAAGGCGCTTACTATCAAGGTCTGTTGGACGATGCTGAGCAAGCACCTGTCAGAAACTCCAAGCGCAAGAAAGTCATTCACCCAAGCGACATGCCTTGGGAGATGGCTCGCCAAGGTTTGCTCAAGCATTTGATCAATGAGCAAATGAACACTCGCATTGAGACCGTGGATGCTTACATGCAGATCATTCCTGCGGGCTCGCACTCAGGTCGTCACCGCCACTTGGCCGAAGAGTGCGTGTACGTGCTCGAGGGCAAGGGATACGATCTGCACCAAGACTGCGATGTGGAAATCACCGACACCTATCACTGGAAACCCCAAGACGAGATCAAGCGCTATGAGTGGGAAGCTGGAGACGTGATCTACATTCCACCAAACACCATTCACCAGCACTTCAACTCAGACCCCAATCATCCCGTGCGCCTCATCTCTTCAACCAACCGCATTTTCAAATATTGCGGTTTGAACGACATGGAGCAACTCGACAATGCACCTGAGTACGACCCCAGCATCACTTTGGATGCGCAGGCCATTTTGAAGTACCTCAAAAGCAAAGCTTAATCTTTCTCTTAACTCCCATTGAACCTGTTGGACACATCATTCCATGAGTAAAAACGCATTAGTATCAGAAGACTTGGCGCAAAAGTTTGCCACTGAAAAGGAAACACCTTATACCCGTTGGGTCAAGGCAGAGGGCCTGGACATCATCAGTGCACACTATGTGCCCAGTTTGAACACCGTGGACGTGAAGTCTTGGGCGAGACGTGGGGGCAAGGGCGTTTTCATCAATCACGAGGCCTCCAGAACCTCCAACGATTGCTACGTGATGGAAATCGCGCCAGGCAAACAACTCGAACCCCAAAGGCAACTCTTTGAGGAAATGATCTATGTATTGTCCGGTCGTGGTTCCACCACCGTTTGGAACGATGAAGGTCATCGCATCACGTTCGAGTGGCAAGCGGGTGCTTTGTTTGCAATTCCATTGAACTGCTGGCACCAGCATTTCAATGGTTCTGGCAAAGACGCTGCACGTTATGTCGCTGTGACGAATGGTCCTCCTGTGATCAATTTGTACGAAGATTTGGAATTCGTCTTCAACACCAAGCATGATTTTGCAAACCGCTTCAATGGTGAGCCCGATTACTTCAGCGGCCAAGGCGAGCAAAAGGGCTTGTTGCTTGAAACCAATTTCGTGGCCGATGCTGTGAATTTGCCTTTGATCAGCGCAAAAGAGCGCGGAGCAGGCGGTGGTCACATTCGCTTTAACATGGCGCGCGGCTCCATGAACAGCCACATTTCTCAATTTCCCGTTGGCACCTATAAAAAGGCCCATTGCCATGGACCAGGCGCTCACGTGATCATTTTGAGTGGCGAAGGCTACAGCTTGATGTGGCCCGAGGGAGAAGAGCCACGTCAATACGACTGGCAAGTGGGCTCCATGATCGTGCCACCCAACATGTGGTTCCACCAGCACTTCAACACCGGGACCACACCTGCACGCTACTTGGCGTTCAAGCACGAGGTGGTGTCAGTGAGAAATGCTCAGGGCGTGCCCAAAGCTTGGATCAGCCGCCGTGTGGGTGGAGACCAAATCGACTACGCCGATGAGAGCCAATTGGTGCGTGACCGTTTTGCCAACGCATTGTCTGAGCACGGTTTGACCCCTAAAATGCAAGAAGCCTACGAAAACGAGTTGGCCACCTTGCCCGCGTTGACTTGATCGCATAGTCAATTTACGCTGGGGGGCTTGGGGCCATGGGTCACAAGCCCTTTATCGTTGAGGATTTGATTTTTACTTTCCCCACCCAACTTTGCATTGTTGGCATATGGGTGTTTTGTGATGATTCTTTGAGAGCACTTCAATGAACCAAAAAATTTCTCGCAGGCGTCTGATTCAATCTGGCTCTTTGGCCTTTGGTGCCACCCTTGCACCAGCATCGCTCACCACAACGTTTGCTCAAACACCAACTCCCGCCCAAGCCAGTTTACCCACTGGGGTGGCTTCGGCTTTGAGCGGTCCTGATCGATTGAATAAATTGGTGGAGATGGGCAAAAAAGAGGGCTCGGTCACCATTTATTCCTCCATGCCCATGGATGACATGACGGCGCTCACCAGCGAGTTCGAAAAGCGCTATGGCATCAAAACCAAAGTGTGGCGTGCAGGTTCAGAAAACATTTTGCAGCGTGTGGTGCTTGAGTCCAAAGCGAATAAAAACGAAGTGGATTTGATCGACACCAATGGCCCAGAGATGGAGGCCATGCACCGTGAGCACATCTTGCAAGTTTGTCAGTCTCCATTTTTGGCGGATTTGATCCCCGCAGCCATATTGCCCCACCGCGAATGGATTGCCTCTAGACTCAACATCTTCACCCTGGCTTACAACACCAAAGTCCTTAAGAAAGCGGATTTGCCCAAATCCTACGCTGAGCTACTTGACCCCAAGTGGAAGGGCAAGTTGGCTGTTGAGGCCAATGACGATGATTGGTTGGCTGGTACTGTGACCCAAATGGGTTACGACAAGGGTGTTGCTTTGTTCAAAGAGATCGCCAACAAGAACGGCGTCACGGTGAGGAAGGGTCACACCTTGCTGGCCAATTTGGTGGCCTCTGGTGAAGTGCCCATTGCCCTCACTTTGTACAACTACAAAGTCGAACAGATGAAAAACGCGGGTGCTCCCATGGATTGGTTTGCCTTGGAGCCCACCATCGCTCGTCCCAACGGTGTGGGTGTCAACAAGAATGCACCTCACCCTTACGCGGCTGTGCTCTTCCAAGACTTCATTTTGTCGGTCGGTCAAACCATTTTGAGCAAGCGCGACTTCATTCCCACCAACACCAAAGTACCCTCTACGCTCAATAAGATGCCATTGGTGTTTGCAGACCCCAAGGTCACTTTGGATGACAACGCCAAGTGGAGTCGTTTGTACGATGAGATTTTCAGCCACCGCGGTGGAGTCTAATTCTTAAAGGAGAGCGGTCTTGATCAACCCCAAGCAAACCCTTCGGGCTCTGTGTACAGCAACGACTTTGTTGACAGCCCTTGTGGCCCAGAGTTCACTCAACATGGCTTGGGCGCAAGACGTCAACCCTAACGCTCAGACTTGGGAAGTGGTCAAGAACCCTGTCGCCGATCGAACCGCCAAGCTCATGAACTTGGCCAAGGCCGAGGGTGGTGCAGTGACCATCTACACGTCCATTGCGGAGAAGGATTTGAAGGGCATTTTTGACCCCTTCGAGAAAAAGTATGGCATTCATGTCAACATTTGGAGGGCCAGCGGAGACAGTTGTTTGGCCAGAACCATCACGGAGGCAAGAGGGCACCGCTATACCGTGGATGTTTTTCATGCAGGAGCTGTGGAGTTGGAGGCCTTGCACCGCGAGAAATTACTCCAAGCCGTTGCATCTCCTCACTTTGCAGATTTGATGCCTGGCTCATTGCCTGCTCACAAAGAGTGGGCCAGTACCCTCTTCTCACTTTGGGTTCAGGCCTACAACACCAATGTGATGAAAAAGTCCGACTTGCCCAGCACTTATGAGGATCTTTTGGATCCCCGCTTCAAAGGTAAATTGGGCTATGAGGTGGAGAACATCGATTGGTTCGTGACCGTGGTCAAAGCCATGGGAGAAGCCAAAGGGCTTCAGTACTTCAGAGATTTGGCGAGTAAAAATGGCATCACGGTGAGGAAGGGTCACTTCAACTTGACAGCCATGGTGGCATCAGGAGATGTGCCCATGGCACTCACCGTCTACAACTACATGCCTGAGAATTTCAAAAAGCAAGGTGCACCCATTGATTACGTGGTGCTTCAGCCCGCGGTTGCGAGAACCAATGGGGTTGCGGTTTTGAAAAATGCTCCTCATCCTGCATCAGCAGCGTTGCTCATGGACTATTTGTTGGGCGAGGGACAGGAGGCCTATGTGAAGATCGACTACATCGCCAGCAACACGAAGTACCCTTCGGCCCTTCGAAAAATCAAAATGAATGTGGTCGATCCAAACGAGAGCTTGGATCAGCGTGACAAGTGGAAGCGCTTGTACGATGAAATCATCATCAAGGGAAATAAACAATGAATACACAAACATTAGAGACACCCCTCTCTGGTCAAGGTGGTCAGCCCGAGTCGCCCAAAACTTTCAGAAACATGGGCCTCATCACCCTGGGGCACTCGCTCACACATTGGTATCCGGCCACTTTTTTCATGCTTTTGCCCTTGATTGGACAAGAGCTCGGCTTGAGCTACAGCCAAATTGGTTTCATCATGACTTGCCAATACGCAGCAGGTGCCATTTCGAATTTACCGGGTGGCATGCTCGTTGACGTGTGGGGCAAAAAAGGCCAATTGATGGCCATGTCTTTATTTTGGGTTGGATTTCCATACTTTTTAATGGGATTCACAACGACCTACTGGATGCTTTTGGCTTGTGCCATGTTGGTGGGCATGGGCAACAATTTGTGGCACCCAACGGCCATTCCTTTGCTGGGCAAGATGTTTCCTGATCGCAAAGGACTTGCCCTGTCTTTGCACGGGATGGGCGGAAACATGGGAGATGCGCTGGCGCCCTTGGCCGTTGGCGCATTGCTCTCTGCCATGTCTTGGCGACAAATTGTGATGTTGAACGTGGTGCCCGGTGCGGTGATGTCCATTTTGATTTTGTACTTTTTGGGCGCCGTCACTTTTGCGCCAAAGTCCAAAAGAGCTCAAACCACAGAGGGCACCCCAGCTTCCCAGGGCAGTGCAATTGCAGACTCGGGCAAGCAACAAAGTTTGAGCAGTTACAAAAAGGGATTGGTTGACCTCTTCAAAACACCTGGTCTTTTGCTACTCATTTTGAGCTCCTCTTTCAGGTCCATGACACAAGGCACACTTTTGACTTTCTTGCCTTTGTATTTGGCCAAAGAAATGCATTACAACGTGTTTTGGGTGGGTGTCACCATGGCCATCTTGCAAGTTGCAGGCTTTGTGGCTGCCCCCATTGCTGGACACTTGTCTGACAAAATGGGTAGACGCTCCCTCTTGATGTCATGTTTTGCGATGAGTGGAGCTGTCCTTGTGTTGATGACCTTTGCGGGCGGTACGACACTTTTTGTGGGTTTGATTGCGGTGCTTGGATTCTTCCTCTACGCAGCCAGACCTGTCATGCAAGCATGGATGCTTGAGTCGACACCTCAAAACATGGGTGGCACCAGCATTGGCTTGATGTTTGGCATGCAGTCGGCTGCTCAGTCCGTGGCCCCCATTTTGGGTGGACTCGTGGCCGATCAGTGGGGCTTGATGGCGGCCTTCTATTTCTTGGCTGGAACCATTCTCTTGGCCAACGCGATGGTGGTGTTGATACCGGCTTCCAGCGAACAAAGAACTTGATGAGACAAGGGGTGCAGCACACACCGATGCTGCACCTCTCAAAGCACTTTTAGCGGTGCGATCAAATCACTTTCAGCAACTCATCCAGCGATGAGCCCGTGAATTTGGGTGTGGGTCCGATTTCCTCAAAAGGATGCCCTTGGCGATTCACCCAAAAAACATCAAAGCCAAACCAAGAAGCAGCAAGTGCGTCCCAAGCATTGCTTGAGACAAAAAGGATTTGTTGAGCACTGACACCAAAGGATGTGCATAGCAATTGATACGCTTGTGGAGCAGTTTTGAAAATACGAGCAGGCTCTACGCTCACAATGCGGTCCAAATAGGGCTCCAAGCCATTGCCTTGAACAACGGTGTCGAGCATGGCAACACTGCCATTGGAGAGTATGGCTGTGGGAATGCCTTTTGACTTGATGGTTTGAAGGACAGGTTTAGAGTCTTTGAAGGCTTCAAGCTTGGCATATTGATCCATGAGTCTTTGCTCAATAGGAGCCGTCAGATTCAAACCCAATCGTTTGCAACAATAACGCAGGGACAAAATGGTGACGTCCCAAAAGGGCATGTAATGTTTACTCCCCTGGGGCTGGGGGTCGCTCAAGGAGATCAAGCGGGTGTATTCGATTTGTCGATCTCTCCACATCAAGGACAGCTTCTCTCCAAACTGGGGAAACAATTCCTCAGCCAATTGAGTCATGCTGTAAACATCGAACAAGGTGCCGTAAGCATCGAAAGCGATCAGTGAATACATGGGATTTGAGATGAGTTGATTGAGTTTGCCATGTCAGATTCCAATGGCGATATGATCATGATAATCGATCAAAGGCAAGCTAGATTTGATCCCATGCAGAAGAACAGATCCTTGACGATAGGGAGGTGAACACAAATGATTGAAATCAAAGCAGTCGATTTTTCAAATTCAATAGACTGTAAACACTTTTGTGAATTGCTCAACCACTATGCCATGGATCCCATGGGTGGGGGAGAGTCCTTGCCGATCGCGACACTAGAGAAAGTTTGCGTAGATCTCAGAAATTGGCCTGGTGCTTTGAGCTTCATGGCTTTCGAGAAGGAGCACCCAGATGAGCCGCTTGGCTTGATCAACTGTTTCATGGCTTATTCCACCTTCAAAGCCAAACCCATACTCAATGTACATGACATTGTGGTCAAAAGAGAGAGTCGATATCAAGGGGTAGGGCGAAAAATGCTCACACACATCGAGGAGCATGCTAAAAAAATGGGTTGCTGCAAGCTGACTTTGGAAGTGCTAACAGGTAACACTCAAGCATTGAATGCCTATGAAGCGTTTGGTTTTGAGCGCTACCAATTGCAAGCGGACAAAGGACACGCCGTTTTTCTACAAAAGTGGATGAAGTGAAGAGAAGGGATAGGATTGGTCGGGGTGAGAAGATTCGAACTTCCGACCTCCACGTCCCGAACGTGGCGCACTACCAGGCTATGCTACACCCCGAAAATTTCAAAAAAATTCTACTCCAACTTGAAATGCTTAGACAAACTTCAAGCTCAAATTGAAAAGACAGTAGCTTTCCTATGGATCACAGCAGCACGATGAGTTCGGAAATTTCACAAAACAGCAGAATCAATGCCTTAGATGGAATGCGGGGGCTGGCAATCTTGTTGGTCGTCACCTTTCACACTTACTCTCATTGGGAGAGTTTGATCCCTTGGACAAGTGATGGGAAGTTACTGATATTTAAATATGGAAACTTTGGAGTTGAGTTGTTTTTCTTAATCTCAGG
>CAIPII010000207.1 GCA_903865035.1 uncultured Burkholderiales bacterium
CACATCAATAAGGAAAATAAATGAACTTCAAAACTTTGGTTTTATCTGCAGCACTTTTGTCCACTTTTTCAGCCATGGCTCAAACTGCCCCTGCTGAGCCCGAAGACACATTGGCTTACAACATTGGCTTGGTGACCGATTACCGCTACCGTGGTATCGCTCAAGGCGCAAAGAATGCTGCATTGCAAGGTGGCGTGGACTACACAGACAAGAGTGGTTTTTATGTTGGAACATGGGCCTCTACGATCACTTGGATCAAGGACTCAGCAACAGCTCCTGCGTCTGCAAAAGGACCCGTTGAGTTGGACATCTACGGTGGATATCGCGGAAATTTGAGCGAAGACATTGCCTACGATATCGGCGGTCTTGAGTACGACTATGTGGCCAACACATTGAGTGGTTTGCCCGGTTTTGCCAACGCAAACACTTTTGAAGTCTATTTGGCCCTCACAAAGGGTGCTTTCACTGCCAAAATTTCTGACAGCACAACCAATTTGTTCGGCACTGTTGCCAGCAAGGGTTCACGTTACTTGGACTTGAGCTACACCTTTGATTTGGGTGATGGCGTGACCGTGGTCCCACACGTGGGTGACCAATACGTTGCTGGTGTGAATGGTTTGAGCTACGATGACTACTCCGTCACACTCAACAAAGATCTAGGTGATGGCTTGGCTTTCAGTGCTGCAGCGATCGGAACCAACTTCAAGAATCGCCATGGATTTGCCAGCACATTGCCTGGTTCAGGATCCAAAGATTTGGGCGCATCAACATTGGTTTTGGGTCTGAAAAAGTCATTCTAATGACCTGAGCTCTAAACCAGAAAAAAAATCCACTTCGGTGGATTTTTTTTCGTCCTTGCAATCAGACATCCACCGAGCGCTTCAAAAAACGCGAAAATAGATCGCATGAAGCTCTCAGATCATTCGCGCTACGCACAACATGTGCGACAACGGTATGCCGACCAATTGTCGCTTTTGCCCGAGGGTATTCCAAGTTTTGATCTGTTTGAATCCACCCTCAAAACCTTACGGATTGAGTTTTCATTTGAGGATGGGCTGCGCGTGTTGCGGCATTTGGTGCTGGAGAGGCTGCTGACCTTGGACTGCGATCAAGGGCAACCTTTGCAGTCTGTCATGAAGTGCATCTCTGAGTTGGCCGAATTCTCTCTTGAGCAAGCCAGCACTGAAGCTCTTCATCAGCTGTTGGGCAAACATGGGACTCCAACTTCACCCAATGCCCACGCTTCAAACATCTTTATTGTGGCCATGGGTAAATTGGCTGCTCATGAACTCAATATATCCAGCGACATAGATTTGATCTACATCTATGACCGAGAAGGAGAGACTAAGGGCAAAGCCGGTGAGAGCGTTCAAGTCATTTCAAATCAGCAGTTTTATTTGAAATGGGCTCAACTCATCTTTCAATTCATCTCACGAGTCAATGAGCATGGATTTGTATTTCGCATTGATTTGAACTTGAGACCCTATGGAGCAGAGGGTCTAAAAGTGATTTCAACCCATGCACTTGCTGAGTACTTTCAAAAGACCGCAAGGCCATGGGAGCGTTTTGCTTGGTACAAATCAAGGTGTTTGGGGCATGAAAGATCGGGATTTTTTGAAACCCAAGGCGTGATCAATGACTTTGTGCATCGCAAGTACCTCGATTACGGTTTGATCGAATCCTTAAGAGGAATTCATCACAATATTCAATCGAATCTCAAAAAGAATGCCTCACTCAATGTTAAATTGGCCAGAGGCGGTATTCGTGAAATTGAGTTTGGTGTCCAATTGTTACAAATGATTCGCTCGGGGGTTGCCCCAGAGTTGCGTTCGGCCTCCACCTTTGAGGCCATCCAGTTGCTTTTAAAAGCTGGTCTTTTGTCGCCTCAAGTCGCCAGTCAACTGGAATCCATCTACGCTTTTTTGCGCGGCTTAGAGCATCGCATTCAGTATTTGGATGACTTTCAAACGCACGATTTACCTGCCAACGAAGAAGACTTGGCTTGGATCTCGAAAGCCATGGGATTTCAAAATACTGAATCCTTCTCCAAGGCTTTGGACAAACACATGGACTTTGTCTCCCATCTGTTTGCTCGCTTGCTATCGAATTTGTCAACGAGCGCGGTGGTTGATGTGACACCTGCGCCAAGTAGCATCAACGCCCAACCCACTTCCAAACTCTCTGAGCACAACCCCGAGAAGCTTCTCGGGGTCCAGGCGGAGAATTTGCGGCAAGCTTGTCTGAACTTGGCGAATTGGATCAATCAAACCCAAGGCTTGCCACATCCTTTTACAGTCTCCAGTGTCTGCTTGAACTTTTTTGATGCCATTGACGAGCGTTTGCGCACAGAGCAAAAGGATTCAAGAAGGCAAGACTCAATGGATTTGTTGTCGAGCTCAAGGAGGCAAAAAATTCACCGCATTTTGCAACACATTCAATTGTGGTTGCAATCGAGTGAGATCAACGCTCACCAGGTGAAAGTTTGGTTTGAGTGGGTAGAGCCCTTGCTGAGGCGGGACAACTACTGGTCTTTGTTTGATGAAAATCCAGCCCTTTTGTTGCGAGTCATGCAGTTGATGGGCGCTTCAAATTGGAGTCAACAATATTTGTCTCGCTATCCCGGCGTGGTCACTGAATTGGTGATGGAGATTGAGAACATTCTCAGATTCGATTCGCAAGATTTCGAGCGTGTGCTGCAAGACAGACGTGAATTCCTCAGGCTTGAGGGTAATGATGATGAGGAAAATCTCTTGGCGTTGCTCAGGAAAGCTCATCACTCTGCGATGTTTAAAATTTTGGTGCAGGATCTATCCAGTCATTTGACGCTTGAGCAAGTGGCTGACGACCTGAGTGCATTGGCCAACTCTATCGTCAGAGTTGCCACAGACTGGATTTGGTCTATTCTGAGACCCGATCAAATCCAGCAATCTCCTTTATCTGTGGTCGCCTACGGTAAATTGGGTAGCCTGGAGCTTGGATACGGAAGTGATTTGGATTTGGTGTTTTTATATGACGAAACATGTGGTGTCGAGTATGAGTTGATCAACAAGATGGCCAAAAAGCTGATCACTTGGTTCACTTTGAAGACCCAAGATGGTGACCTCTACGAAATCGACAGTGCACTAAGACCCAACGGGTCTTCGGGGTTGTTGGTGAGTGAAATCACTGCGTTTGAGCGCTATCAGTTGCAAATTGATCAAAACAACGCTTGGACTTGGGAGCATCAGGCCTTGACCAGGGCTCGTTTTTGTGTGGGTGAAGCTTCAATGCAAGATCGATTCAATAAAATCCGATCTCAGGTGATCTCAAGAAAGCGAGATCCTCAAAAAGTTAAAAATGACGTCACTCAAATGCGGCAAATGATGTGGAAGGCATCCAAGTTGCGCGAAAGTGATTTCAATATCAAGCAAAGCCCGGGCGGGATGATTGATGTTGAATTTGTGGTTCAATTTTTGATTCTTTCACATGCTTGGTCGCACCCCGAGTTATTGGAAAATCAAGGCAACATCGCGCTTTTGAAGCTTTCTCAAAACCTCAATTTGTTGATCGATGGCGTTGGGGATCCTGCTGCAAATGCATATCGACGCTTGCGGCAATTGCAGCACCAAGCGAGGTTGGCAGAGTCGAATCTGATGTACGAGAAAGATGAATTGATGCCAGAGATTCAGGCCATTCAAAATCTATGGCTCAGTTGCTTTGAGCGCTATTGGTAGAGATGGGACAAGCGGTTTAAAACTTTGCGTTCACGATGAACTTGATGATCCATTGATCGGAGTTGGAATTGAGGCCCCTTCCAATTCCAGCATTCACCTCATGGCCTGCAACTTCGGTGTCGATCACTGCAAAAAGGGTTTTGCTGTTGCTGCTGAGTCCTTGGAAGTGTCTCAATGGTCCCATTTCGTTGTAGCTCTCAATGCCCACTTGAGTGATATCGCTGTAGACGTAGTTGATTTTAAAATCAATGTCCTCGCTCAAAGGCTCACTGCCCGAGTTAGAACTTCCCCCCGTGTTGAAATTGATCGCGTAGTTCCATTTCGATGAATTCCAGCCAAGTATGGTCTTCAATTCACTGTTGTAGGCCGTTGGAGAAACGGCGAGATTTTGTTTTCCTGTCTCTAAGTTCAAGCCCCAATAGAATCCCTCGGATTCGTGGGGGGCAATGTATTTCAGTCTGAATTTGTAGCCCTGGGAATTCCACTCACCCGTATTCGATCGGGTCGTGAGCAAGTAGGCCCCAAACTCCAACGTGTCAGTCAAGCCCAAGTTGAATTCTGGAGTCAATCGGTAAACACCGTTTGGTGCTTGTTCTCCTAAATACTCCGACTTTGATCTTGAGTGCGTGACGTAATTGTTATGAAAATCAATGCTGGTGTGCCCAGCTTCCTCCTTGTCGTCGGAGTAGACTTGAATTTCCTCTGATGCAGCCCAAGCAACGTTGCTCAAGAGCAGTCCCAAAATGGCCGATAGGAGGATCTTTTTTTTAAGGTAAATGGATTGATGCATGGTATGCCCAAAGGGGGAGATTTTTGTATGGATCCAGGTCAGAAACGCCATTGAGGTTGTGTCCATCAACGCACAAGTTGAATTTTAAGGCCAAGGGCATAGTTGATTACAATGAATCATCAATTCTCCCTTTTTTAATTCTGAAATGCTTTTGCCATGAGTACTAGAAACGCGAAGATCAACCAACAATTTCGCCAATTGTTAACCCCTGGCGCAGGTCACTTGATGCCAGGTGCAGCCAACGCCTTGGCTGCTCGAGTCATTGAGTCCACTGGACACAAGATGTTGATGGTCAGTGGAGCTGCTGTGGCCAACACCTACCTAGGCGTACCCGATATTGGATTGGTATCTTTGTCTGAGTTGGCCGGACATGTCAGTGCAATTCGTGACGTGGTTGAAATTCCAATGCTGGTCGATGGGGATACAGGCTTTGGAAACGCCATCAATGTGGTGCACACCATAAAAATTCTCGAAAGAGCAGGGGCAAATGCCATCATGCTTGAAGATCAAACCTTTCCAAAGCGATGCGGGCATTTTGAGGGAAAGGAAGTGGTCTCCAAGTTCGAAATGGTCCAAAAGCTCAAAGCTGCTGTCGATGCCAGAGAAGATGACAACATGATGATCTTGGCGCGAACCGATGCGCGCTCGATTGAAGGTCTTGAAGGGGCGATTGAGAGGGCTTTGGCCTACAAGGAGGCAGGAGCTGATTTTCTATTCATTGAGGCCCCAGTGTCTGTGGATGAAATGATCGCCATTCCCAAAGAAGTGCCTGGAATCCATGTCTGCAATTTGGTCATTGGTGGCAAGACGCCATTGTTGAGCCAAAAGGAATTGGCCGATATGGGTTATTCAGTGGTCTTGTATGCCAACATTGCGTTGCAAGCTTCATTGTTGGCCATGCAGAAATGTCTCACCCATTTGCACGAGCATGGCTCCATTGTTGGCGTTGAAGATCAATTGATGATGTTCAAGGAGCGGCAAAAGATGGTCAACGCGGATCACTTCAACGATTTGGCCAAGCGTTTTGGTGAGCGTTTGGT
Source organism: uncultured Burkholderiales bacterium (assembly GCA_903865035.1). Classification (GTDB taxonomy): domain Bacteria; phylum Pseudomonadota; class Gammaproteobacteria; order Burkholderiales; family Burkholderiaceae_C; genus Limnohabitans. Next base: position 5,544 of record CAIPII010000207.1, read on the forward strand.
CTAGTTGCTTTGCCCCAGGCACAGAGGCCTTTTTTCATGGTCATGCACCTGAGCTGAGTTCCTTGCTCGTGCCCGCTTTGCTTTGTCCTCAATGGGTCAAGATGTCGGCCAATCGATTTGACAAGCTCAATGCATCTTCTTGGCTCAAGGTCTCAACTTTTTTACCCACACCCAAATAGCGTTGCGCCACTTGTGGGTCGTTGAGCAACTCTTTGCCTGTTCCTTGCAAGACCATGCGACCGCCCTCTAATACATAGGCTCTGTCTGCAATGGCCAGGGTCTGCTTGGCGTTTTGTTCGGAGAGCAAAATGGAAACCCCTTGCTCTCTTAAAGTCACAATCAACTTAAAAATCTCGCTCACCAAGATTGGCGACAGACCAAGCGAAGGCTCATCCAAGAGAAGGAGTTTGGGCTTAGACATGAGCCCTCTGGCAATGGCCAAAATTTGTTGTTGACCACCAGATAAGTTGCCGGCAGCCAATTCCAGTCGACTTTGCAAGACGGGAAAGCGCTCGCACATGTCTTGAATGCGAAGCTCTGACTCCTGTGTGCTGAGGGTTGCATGCCCATTTCCTCCAAGCCAAAGGTTTTCTTTGATGGATAGACCTGCAAAAACTTGACGCCCTTCGGGCACGTGCACCAAACCCTGCGTGACACGTTGCTTGGTGGTTTGAGAGTTGATCGATTGATTGTTGAAAGTGATTTCGCCACTTCTGATCTTCAAGAGACCTGAAATGGATTTGAGAAGTGTGGATTTGCCCGCTCCATTGGCGCCGATCAACGCGACAATTTCACCTTTTCTGACATTGAGGTTGATGTCATGGATGACATCATCTGGACCGTAGCCTGTGCTCAATCCTTGAATTTCAAGCATCATTGGACTCCTGGATTTTCTTTGCCAATGTAGGCCTCAATCACGGCTTTGTTGTTTTGCACCTCAATGGGAGTGCCGTTGGCGAGCACTCTGCCAGCGTCCAAAACAACAATGTGATCAGCAACTCCCATCACCAGCGACATGTTGTGCTCAACGACCACCACTGTGATACCGCTATCTCGAATGGCTCTCAAGAGGGAAGACAATTCAGCAGTTTCACTGTCATTGAGACCTGCAGCAGGTTCATCCAAAAGCAAAACTTTGGGCTTGCCCATCAATGCACGGATCACTTCGAGTATCTTTTGCGCTCCCATGGGCAGATCAGTTGCGGGTGTGTTGCGCTCACCAAGAAGTCCCACGAGATCGAGCAATGCCTCTGCACGAAGAGTGAGTTGCTTTTCATGGGACCGCACTTTGGGCAAAGACAGCATTTGTGCCAGTGGGGATTCTTGGATTTGAAGGTGAGCTCCCACCAAGGTATTTTCAAGTGCCGTCATTCCAGGGAAGATGCGAGCACTCTGAAAGGTTCTGAGCATACCCATGGTGGCGATTTCACCGGGAGTGTGTCCACTCAGACTTTGTCCAAACAGCAATACCTCGCCAGAATCGGGCTTGAAAAAGTTGGTGATCAAGTTAAAGAGCGTGGTTTTACCAGCGCCATTGGGTCCAATGAGAGCCGTGAGTTGACCTTGAACCAAATCAAAGGAGACTTGATCAACGGCACTCACGCCGCCAAACGATTTGGATATGTTTTTGATTTGCAGTGCCAAGGTGCTCATGCTAGTGGCTCCTTCTTCGCTGAAACAATCTTGCTTTTGTCTTTTGATGCAAGTTGCTTGATGTATTGGAAGATATTGCTGTAAATGCCTCCAGGCAAATACCGCACTGCAAGCACCAAAAGGGCACCAGTTGCAAAGGTTTTGTATGAAGCCAAGGACTGGATGAGGGTCGGTAAAAGGGTCAAGATGGCTGAGCCAATGAAGGGGCCAACCAAAGTGCCTTCTCCACCCAAGACCAACATCGCAATCAGCTCCAATGATCGAGGGGTACCAACCATCTCAGGTGAGAGAAAGTGGAAATAAAAGGCGTACAAGCTGCCTGCGAGTGAAGCCAACATGGCGCTGATGCATAGGGCAATGAGTTTGTACTTGGCGACATTGATGCCCAATGCATTCGCAGCAGTTTGATCCGTTCTGACCGCTTGCAATGCTCTTCCAAAGCCTCTGGTCAATCCGCCAAAGAGCAGCATCAGCAACACCACGACAGTCAGCAATACCAAGAAATACATTTTCTGGGTTGTGTCAAATGCGTAGCTTCCAATTGAGAACGAGGGGATGCCCACCAATCCCGATGGGCCACCCGTTAGATCGGTCAGACCCACGGTCAGAGAGTCCACCAATAGTCCAAAAGCCAATGTAGCCAAGGCCAAGTAGTGACCTCTCAATTTCATGGTGAAAATGGACAGCGCAAAGGCGCAGATGACAGCGCAGATCATTCCTATGAAAGTGCCCTCCAAAGCAGTGAGTCCATATTGAGTGACCAAGATGGCGGCAGCATATCCACCAATGGCCATGAAGCCAGCTTGTCCAAGGCTCACTTGGCCAGTGAATCCCATCAAAACATCAAGCCCCAAAAGAGCAATGAACAAAATCAAGGCAATCACCAAAGAGCCCATGATGCTTTCAGAAGAAATCACAAAGGGCAGGCAAGCAAATATCAAGATCGCCGCAGTGCTCAGCAACCAAGCTGTTTTACCCCTTAATCGAACAATGGGAGGGTAAATCCTGTGGTCCTCTCTGACATCGGTACGACGTGTCGAAGCACTTGCAAATAAACCATTGGGCTTCCAGAGTAAAACCAAAAGCAGTAGCGCAAAGGCCATGGTGTTTGCAAACAATGAGGACACGTATCCCGCAGCGATTTGCTCAACCACTCCAAGGAGTAATCCTCCAACGACAGAGCCCATGAATGAGCCTAGGCCTCCAATGGCCACCGCAATGAAGCCAAAGATGGTGAAGAATCGACCCGTGTCAAATTGCAACGAGGTGATGGGCCCAACCATGATGCCACCCAAGCCACCAATGCAGGCTGACAAGATGAAACTGGCCAAGGCCATTTTGGGAACATCGATACCCATCAATTGGGCAGCCATTGGATTTTCTGCGCATGCTCTCAATGCCTTTCCAGTTGGCGTTTTCATGAGCAAATACCAAAGACCCAAGATGACCAAAGAGGTGACACCTGCAATCCAAAAGCCTTGAGTGCTGATGCGAACACCAGCTATCTCAAATGGTGCTTCGCCAGAAAATGCAGCCAATGCATAGGGTTGACTGCCCCAAATGACCAGAGCCAGGCCCTCCAAAAGCGTCAAAAGTCCTGCGGAGAGGATCAGCATGCTGCTGATGGGAAGCTTGGAGAGTGCGGGAACGAAGATGAGCTTTCCAATCAAAGCTCCGATCAAAAGGGTCAGTAGTGCTGCGATCAAACAAGCCAATGCAACGGGAAGCGCATAGGAGTCTTGGAGAGAGTAGGTGAGCAAGGCACCCAAAATGCAAAATGCACCTTGTGAAAG
>CAIPII010000208.1 GCA_903865035.1 uncultured Burkholderiales bacterium
CAACCTTCAAATGATTCAATGCTCTCCATGTAAGTCTTTGATTTTTAAAAGAAAAATATTGCTTAAATTGTGACCGTTTTAAGAAAAACCCAGATTTGATGCACCTTTGGCCCACATTGCACAAAGTTATCCACAAAGTTGTCCACTCAAATTGTGAAGTAAAGCTCGTGGATAATAAGGCCAAACCCGCGGTCGAGGTTCAGTGGCTCTTTTCAAGCGCATTTCATCCTTTGAGCTCAGACCAAACCAATTTGAAATGGAGCATTTCCTTTGTTGTCCATCATACAAGCTGCAGGCTGGCCCATTTGGCCTTTGATGCTGTGCTCAGTGCTTTCTTTGGCGTTCATCATCGAGCGGGGCTTGAACCTCAGGAGAGCTCGGGTGGCTCCCTTGGGGCTGGTGGACAATGTGATTGAGGCTGCTTTGGAGCGGCTGAATGCGCCGGGTCAACACCAAGCACTGAGCCAAGAGGAGCTCAAACCCTTGGCGTTGAGTTCCGCAATGGGTGCGCTGCTCGCTGCAGGCCTAGCACAATGGGAGAGCGAACAAAACCAAACTGCCACGGCCTCTCCCATGGATGCCATTGCCTTTGAGAAAAGATTGACCCTGGCACTGGCCACCAAGGGGCGTGAGTTGGCGATGGATCTGGAGAAGAACCTCTCTCCTTTGGCCACACTCGCCTCTGCAGCACCGCTGCTTGGACTCTTGGGCACAGTCGTTGGCATGATTGATATTTTTGCCTCTCAGTCACAAGGGGCTGCAGGCCCTACGGAGCTTGGATTGGGGATTTCGATGGCCCTCTACAACACAGCCATGGGGCTTTGCGTGGCCATTCCGAGTTTGATTTTTTGGCGTTACTACAGAGCCCGGGTTGAGCGCTTTGTCATGGAACTGGAGAGCGCTGGCGAAAAAATGGTCCTCATCCTTGTGGCCCATTGCAACCAGACCCAGACCAACAAGCGGAGAGCTTGATGAAGTTCAAAAAGCACACACCGATTGAGCCAGAGATCAATCTCATCGCTTTCATCGATGTGCTTTTGGTGATTTTGATTTTTCTCATGCTCACCACACAATTTAGCCAATCCTCACAACTTCAAATCAACTTGCCCAAGGCCAAAACCCAGTCCCAAATCAAACCCAATCCAAATGAGGACCTTCAACTCCAAATCAGCCCTCAAGGTCGCTTTGTGTTGCAAGGTCAGTGGATCGCGGGCCCAAAGGAAAACGCTCAATCGCAATCCGTGCCCTCACTCAATGAATCTGTAGACTCAGTGAGCGCTGCCCTTCTCAAAGCGAGTCAATCCCTAGAGTCTCCCACCTTGATCATCAATGCCGATCAAGCCACCCCACATCAATGGGTCATCGCGGCCATGGAGGCTGCACAACGCGCTCACTTCTCAAGGGTGGCCTTTGCGATACAAAACACCGCCCCCTTGAGCCAGGCGCTCAATACCTCAAAGCCTCAATAGCTTGAGAGCACCAATCAGCATGTCACCAAATTTGATTCACACTCTCAGCCAGCCCAGAGCCGTGAATGCCTTGCCCCATTGCCTTGAACATGTTCAAAACCTTTTTTAGCAAAACCCTCACAACGGCTTGGCAGAGCAAGGGGGTGATCTCCACTTTGCTTTGGCCCCTGAGCTTGATCACTCGGGTTTGGCTTAGCCAAAAGCTATACCCCTCACGCCTCAACAAAGCACGGTCTTTGAGGGTGCCTTTGGTGGTGG
>CAIPII010000209.1 GCA_903865035.1 uncultured Burkholderiales bacterium
ATTCCCATTTCCCCACAAAACTCCGACACGCATTCGACCGTCGAAGCAGCAGACATCGATTTTGCTTATCTAATATAACAGCTCGAACTGCCAGATGAAATGGTTTCTCGGACATTAAAAAATCTTCATAGAGAAATGAAAAAAAACTTTTTTTTGAACTTAAAACAAATGGAGCCAGTGAGACTCGGACTCACGACCTCTTGCATGCCATGCAAGCGCTCTCCCAGCTGAGCTATACCCCCAAAAGGCATCAAGAGATCAATTATAACCTGAAATTCACACCTTGGACAAGCGTTCTAAAACAACTTTTTTATCAAAGAGGGCCATCACTTGATCCAAGGAGGGAGTCTGAGCTGTTCCCAACAACAAAACCCTCACAGGCATGGCGAGTTGTGGCATTTTGAGACCTTGCTCGGTGAGCACCTCTTTCAAGGCTGCAGCAATGTGAGCTACATCCCAATCGATCGATTGAAGCTTTGCAGACAAGCTCCTGAGACTTGGAATCGACAACTCATTGACATGCTTGGAATACTCAAGTGGGTCGGCCTGAACGGGATCATAAAAGCGATCTATCCATTGGGCCAAGTCAACCAATGTGTCACAGCGGTCTTTGAACAATTGTGCCAAAGCCACCACCTTTGAGGGTTCAAGCGCTGAAGCATTTTTCAAAAAGGGAACGACCACTTTGGCCAACTCTTCAGCAGGTAATCGCTTCATGTGCTGAGCGTTGACCCACTTCAACTTGGCTTCATCAAACTGAGCTGCACTCCTGCCCAGGTGATCGAGATCAAACCATGACAAAAATTGCTCTGTTGTGAAAATCTCATCGTCCCCATGGCTCCAGCCCAAACGACTCAAATAATTGATCATTGCCTCGGGCAAATAGCCCTCCTGGGCGTAAGCGGTGACCGCCTTGGCACCGTTTCGCTTGCTGAGCTTCTCTCCTTGCTCATTGAGCACCGTTGGCAAATGCGCGTACACAGGGTGTTCATGACCCAAGGCTTTGAAGATGTTGATTTGACGAGGGGTGTTGTTGACGTGATCGTCGCCGCGAATCACGTGCGTGATGTTCATGTCAATGTCGTCCACGACCACACAAAAGTTGTAGGTCGGCGTGCCATCGGGTCTTGCAATGACCAAATCATCGAGCTCAGCATTTGAGATTTCAATCAAACCCTTGACCCGGTCTTGCCAGGCCACCACACCCTCTTTTGGATTTTTGAACCTGAGCACAGGCTTCACGCCCTCTGGCACTGCAGGCAGTGTCTTGCCCTCCTCTGGGCGCCAAGTGCCGTCATAGCGTGGTTTTTCCTTGGCCTGCATTTGACGCTCGCGAAGGGCGTCAAGCTCCTCAACACTCATGTAGCACGGATAAACGGCCCCCGCCTCTACCAATTGACTCAACACTTGTTTGTAGCGATCAATGCGCTGCATTTGGTAAAAAGGACCTTCATCAGGAGTCAATCCCAACCACTTCATGCCCTCCAAAATCACATCAACGGAAGCTTGCGTTGATCGATCCAAATCGGTGTCCTCAATGCGAAGGATGAATTGCCCTTGATTGGCCCTCGCAAACGCCCAAGGGTACAACGCAGAGCGAATGTTCCCCAAGTGAATGAAGCCCGTGGGGGAAGGTGCAAATCGTGTTCTTACCGTACTCATAAAGTTCTTATCCTGTTGTGCAGCTGCTTGGATTTACAAAGAATCAAGTCCAAGCGACAAGTCAGCCTTCAAGTCATCCAAATGCTCTAGTCCAACTGCCACACGAATCAAATGCTGCTGAATACCCGCCTTCAAGCGTTGCTCCTCGGTGAGTCTGCCATGAGAGGTGCTTGCAGGTTGGGTGATGATGGTCTTCACATCCCCTAAGTTCGCAGTCACAGACATCAACTGCGTGTGATCGATCAACTGAAATGCGTTTTTGCGGCCTTCCTCAGGTGTTTGACCCAACACGTCAAAGGAGAGAACGGCACCACCCAGTCCACTTTGCTGAGACATGGC
>CAIPII010000210.1 GCA_903865035.1 uncultured Burkholderiales bacterium
ACCCCGTGCCCATGATGGCATTGGTCTAAGTGATTCGGGGACTCCAAACCAGTGACGCCACTCACCAAGTCGTTCACGATTTGGCCAAATATTTGGGCAAGACACCCATCACCGTTAAAAACGCACCCGGCTTTGTGGTCAATCGCATTTTGGTGCCCATGATCCACGAAGCCTTCTTCGTCTTGGGTGAGGGTTTGGCCTCGGCTGAAGACATCGACATCGGCATGAAGTTGGGTTGCAACCACCCCATAGGCCCATTGGCCCTGGCAGATTTGGTGGGTCTAGATGTTTGCTTGGCCGTGATGGAGGTTTACTTCACACAGTTCGCGGACAGCAAATACCGCGCTGCACCACTTCTGAGAGAAATGGTGGCAGCGGGTCGTTTGGGTCGCAAATCGGGCCACGGCGTCTACGCCTACTGAAGCCCGTGAGAGTAGTCTGAGCCTTTAGGAGCTCAGGCAGATCAAGCGCTTCAGTATTGGCGATCGGGCATGTGGATGCGCAAGCCCTCATGCCCCTCTTCCAGCTTGACTTGGCAAGACAGACGGCTGTTGGGGCGGCGCTCAGTGGCCGTGAAGTCCAGCATCTGGTCCTCGTCTCCTTGGGGAGAAGCGAGTTTTGCCAAATCCTTTTCATCGATGTAGCAGTGGCAAGTTGCGCACACGCAGCAACCCCCACACTCCGCTGCAAAGCCGTCCAAGCCGGCGTTCAAGACCGCTTGCAACAAAGTCTGACCCACAGGAGCTTGGACTTCATGAACTGCCCCATCGGCCATCACCACTTCAATATTCAACATTGTTTTTAATCCGCGTAAACACCCGCTGCGTTCAAGATGGGTGTCCAACGAGTGACCTCACTTTGGACAAACTTTTTGTGCTCCACGGGGTCCGAACGGTTGTCGGTGATCACCACGGCGCCCAAGCCCTCTTGCTTCTTGATGAATTCTGGGTCACGCAAAGCGGCTTTGAGACCCGCGTTGATTTTAGCCTTGACATCGTCAGGCATGCCTTTGGGTCCATAAAGACCGTGCCAAATGGTGACGTGAAAGCCTTTTTCTCCCAGTTCGTCTAGCGTGGGCAAGTCCTTCAAAGCGGGAATGTTGAGCCTCTTCAAAGTGGTGACACCATAAGCCTTGATTTTTTTGCCCTCAATTTGTGAGGTCGTGGATGTTGTTTGATCACACATCAAGTCCACCTGTCCACCAATCAAATCGGTCATGGCAGGGGCCGTGCCCTTGTAAGGAACGGTCGTCATTGGAACCTTGAGTGAGGCTTCCCACAACATGCTGCACAACTGAGAGGCTGAGGCAAGGCCCGCATTGGCGATGTTGATGTTGCCCTTGTTGGCGGCAATCCATGCCTTCAACTCTTTGTAGTTGTTGGCGGGCAACTGAGGCTTGCTCACAATCGTCATGGGCACATCGTTGATCATGCCCAAGTATTCAAAGTCTGTGTCCACTTTGAAAGGCAAATTCTTCACCAAAGCGGGAAAAATCGCCATCGCAATGTGATGCACCATCAGCGTGTAACCATCGGGGTTGGCACGCAACAATTTGCTCGCACCGATGAGTCCTCCAGGACCACCCGCATCGTTTTCAACGACCACTGTGGCGCCTAAACTTTTTCTGAGTGCCTCGGATAAGTCTCGGGCCACGCGGTCCGTGGGTCCTCCAGCCGCAAAGGGCACGATCAAAGTGATTTGACGGTCCTTGTTGGGGAAATCGGCCGCCTGAGCGCTCAAGGCGAACACGGACAATCCCAACAACGCCCAGGCCAGCAGGCTCTGGGGCAAACGACGAATGAATAAACGCTTCATGTGATTCCTCAACGATGGATTGGATGTTTGGGTCTTTGAAGACGCTATTTTTGCGCATTTGAGCGTGCGTCACAAAATTGACC
>CAIPII010000211.1 GCA_903865035.1 uncultured Burkholderiales bacterium
GAGGTCCTTTCAACCCAGTCCTCTTTCAGTGCTCAAGCGAAATCAACTCAGCTCAGTTTCTTGACCAATACTTTGGAGCCACGCTCCATGTTGATTTTGCGCTTTTTGGCATCAGGTAGCCAATCTGCGTCAACTGGCAAAAAGCCTCTTTTGATGAACCAATGCATGGTGCGTGTGGTGAGCACAAATAGGGAGGTGAGCCCCTGAGCACGAGCCCTTTGTTCGATGCGTTTCAAGACTTTTTCTCCATCCCCTTGTCCCTGTGCTTGGGGGGCAACGGTCAAAGCCGCGAGTTCTGCTGTTTTTTGTTCTGCAAACACATGCATTGCCGCACAGGCGAAGATGACTCCATCGTGTTCGATGACTGTGTATTGATCGATTTCGCGTTCAATTTCTGTGCGTGACCTCTTGACCAAGGTCCCATCAAGCTCAAAGGGCTCGATCAGTTGGAGGATGCCGCCCACATCCTCAAAGCTCGCCTCTCTCAAGCTCTCCAATTTCTCATCGACCACCATCGTGCCAATGCCATCGTGCATGTAAACCTCTAGGAGCAAGGCCCCATCCACCGCAAAGGGCAAGATGTGGCTGCGCTCCACGCCCGCTTTGCAAGCCTTTACGCAGTGCTGCAAATAAAAGGGCAGGTCTGTAGGGTTGTGTGCAAAGGGCAATTGCTTCAAAAGGGCCTCTGCCGCATCGAGCGGGAGCTCGGTGTCGATGGGGTTGTCCTCAGAAACTGGCAGACTGGGGTCACAGGGGATGCCCGCGATTTCAGTCATGAAGATCAATTTATCGGCTTGCAAGGCAATGGCAACCGAGGTCGCCACCTCTTCCATGGCCAAGTTGAACGCCTCTCCAGTTGGAGAGAATCCAAAGGGGGATAAAAGCACCAATGAACCCGCTTTGAGGGTTTGCTCAATGCCTTGGACATCGACTTTTCTCACCAAGCCTGAGGACTTGAAGTCAACGCCGTCCACGATGCCAATGGGCTTGGCGGTGATGAAGTTGCCTGAGATCACGCGCACCGTGGCTCCTGCCATGGGTGTGTTGGGCAATCCTTGGCTAAAGGCGGCTTCGATCTCGTAGCGCAGTTGTCCTGCGGCCTCTTGAGCGCAGTCAAGCGCCACCTCGTCGGTGATGCGTGTTGCATTGGCGTACTGAGGCTGGTGGCCTTTGGCCATCAGTTGCTCGTTGACTTGGGGCCTGAAGCCATGAACCAACACCAAATTCACACCCATGCTGTGAATCAGGGCCAAGTCTTGAACCAAGTTTTGCAACTTGCCGGTGTGAATGGCCTCACCTGCAATCGCCACCACAAAGGTCTTGCCCCGGTGCATGTGAATGTAGGGCGCCACAGATCTAAACCAGGGCACAAAGGTGAAATTAAAGACAGCGGACATTGTGGGCGTGTTCAAAGGGGTGATGAAGTGGTTTGTTTAATCGACACCAATCGCAGTGGTTCAAGTTTAATTGACATCGATGGCCCCAAAAAGCCCAAAGGCCCTTGGAGTGCTGAGATAATCAGCGATTGTGAAGCAATTTCTCTTGTTTTTTTAGAACTCTGTGGCCTTTAAGATCGATTTTCCCAACTCATTGCCCGTTTCTTTGCGCCGCGAAGAGATCATGCAGGCCATCCAAGATCACCCCGTGGTCATCGTGAGTGGGGAGACGGGTTCGGGCAAAACCACACAACTGCCCAAAATGTGCTTGGCTTTGGGCCGCGGGCGCATGAATGCAAAGCCTGGCGAGAGGCCAAGGCTCATTGGTCACACCCAACCCAGGCGAATCGCGGCCACCTCAGTTGCCAAGCGCATCTCTGAGGAGCTTGGCTCCCCCTTGGGCGAGGTCGTGGGCTACAAAGTGCGCTTTAACGATCAACTCGGCCCTGAGTCCTCCATCAAACTCATGACGGACGGGATACTCCTGGCGGAGACGCAAGGCGACCCGCTCTTGAAGGCCTATGACACCATCATCATCGATGAGGCCCATGAGAGAAGTTTGAACATTGATTTCTTGCTCGGCTACTTGAAGGAAATTCTCCCCAGGCGGCCAGACCTCAAAATCATCGTGACCTCGGCCACCATTGACTCTGAGAGGTTCTCCAATCACTTTGCCTCTGCCCGTGGGCCCGCTCCCATCATCACGGTCTCGGGCCGCACCTTTCCCGTGGAGATTCGTTATCGCCCATTTGAAGAGACTCGAGACCATGGGCTCAACGAGGCCATCGCAGAGGCGCTTGATGAGTTGTGGATGAACCCTTTGGATGGGGGAGACGTGCTCGTCTTTTTGCCCGGTGAGCGGGAAATTCGAGAAGCTGCAGATCACCTCAGAGACCACTTGAAGCATTCGATTGGCACATCAAGCGCGGAGGTGCTGCCCCTTTTTGCAAGGCTCACACAGGCCGAGCAGGACCGCATCTTCGCTCCTCACCGAGAGCGCCGAGTGGTTCTGGCGACCAATGTGGCCGAGACGTCTCTCACCGTGCCTGGCATTCGGTACGTGATCGACTCGGGTCTTGCGCGTGTCAAGCGCTACAGCTTCAGGAGCAAGGTTGAGCAACTTTTGGTGGAACCCATCTCCAAGGCTGCTGCCAATCAGCGTGCGGGACGGTGCGGTCGTGTCTCGGACGGCATTTGCATTCGTTTGTTTGAACAACAAGACTTCGATGGTCGCGCGCCCTTTACGGATCCAGAGATTTTGCGAAGTTCCTTGGCCGGTGTGATTCTTCGAATGAAGTCCCTGCATCTTGGAGACGTGGAGCGATTTTCTTTTTTAGAGCCGCCCAGACCCAAAGCGATCTCGGACGGCTATCAACTCTTGAACGAATTGGGTGCAGTCGATGAGCAAAACACATTGACCCCTTTGGGTCAAGAGCTCTCGCGCTTGCCACTGGACCCCAAAGTGGGTCGCATGATCTTGGAGGCACAAAAACGTGAATGTTTGGAGGAGGTCCTCATCATTGCGTCCGCCTTGACGGTTCAAGACGTGAGGGATCGCCCTTTGTCCGCTCAAGCCCAAGCCGATCAACAGCACGCCAAATTCAAAGACGACAAGAGCGAGTTCACGGGCTACCTAACCTTGTGGAATTGGATTCGAGCCGCAAGGGGAGAGCACCCGCATGGGCAACACGCTCAAGAAACCAAGGCAGTCCGTGAAAGCCCTCCAGCCTCAACGGCGGCAAACCCAGCTCATCCTCCATCTGCCCCTACCACACCGAGGTCCAATTCCAGACCCAACTTCAAGTCCTCGGTGGGTGAGGCGATCAAGCGTGATGTCAAAGTCTCTCAAGCGAAGTCCGTACCCTCCCAGCCCAAGTCCTTTGTCGCTCAGCAAGAGGTGCGTCCTCGCTTGAGCAACCGACAATTTGAGTCTTTGCTTAAGCAAAACTTCATCAACCCCAGGCGCTTGAGGGAGTGGCGAGATGTCTACACCCAGCTCTTGACGGTGGCCAAAGACATGCACATGAAGCTCAACCGCAAGGCTGCAAGTTATGAGAACTTGCACAAAAGTTTGCTCTCAGGCTTGCTTGGCAACATTGGTTATAAGCCTGAGGAGGAGGACTTTTACCTGGGGGCCAGGGGCATCAAGTTCTACAAGTACCCGGGCGCTCATTTGAGGAAAAAACCAGGCAAGTGGGTGGTGGCCGCTGAAATTGTGGAGACCACTCGAGTCTTTGGTCGTGGAGTTGCCAACATTGATCCCACATGGCTAGAAGAGGTGGGTACTCATTTGCTCAAAAAGCAGTTGCTTGACCCCCATTGGGAGAAGCGCTCTGGTGAGGTCAATGCCTTGGAGCGTGCCACTTTGTATGGCTTGGTGGTCTACAGCGGCAGGCGCGTGCCCTACGCCCGTGTGGACATGGCTCACGCGAGACAGGTGTTCATTCGTGAGGGATTGGTGCAGGCTCAAATCGAGACCAAGCTCGGTTTTTTACCTGCCAATTTGAAACTCATCAAAGAGGTTGAAGAGATCGAGCACAAGTCCAGGCGGCAAGATGTGCTGGTTGATGATGAGCTGATTTTTGCCTTCTACGATGAACTCATCCCTCAAGACGTCTACAGCACCAAGACGCTAGAGGCTTGGTACAAACTTGAGGAGCGGCGCCACAAGGAGATGGGGCAGCCGGGTATGCCGCTTTTGATGACGCGCGAGACCCTCATGCGCCACGAGGCCAAAGGCGTCACACACGTATCTTTTCCGCCAACGCTCAGAATGGGTGGGGTGGACTGTGGCGTGCAGTATTTGCACGAGCCTGGTCATCCTAGGGACGGCATGAGTGTGGCATTGCCCATTTTTGTGCTCAATCAAGTGAGCGACGAGAGGGCCGAGTGGTTGGTGCCTGGCATGCTCAAAGAGAAAGTGCTCGCCCTCTTGAAGACCTTGCCGCAAAAGCCCCGCTCTCGCTTGGTGCCTTTGCCTCAAAGCGCAGAGCACTTGAGTGCGCGCCTGAGCGACCCTGCGGTTTTCGCCCAAGGCCCTTTGATGCAGCGCTTGTGTGCGTTCATCAAAGAGGAGATCCAATTGGTGGTGACCCCCCAAGACTTCAAGCCCGACATGTTGAGCGCTCATTTGCTTTGCCACTTTGTGTTGATGGGAGAGGGCAACCGCATGTTGGCCCAAGGCAGACACCTCGCGCAATTGAAGTCGCAATTTGCAACCCAAGCCAGGGGTGCTTTTCAAGCGCTCGCCACGTTGAAGTTGGACACGAAACCCTCTGCAGAGCCCTCAGACTTGGCGACAAAAGGGTCTTCAACACCAATGAGCCCTCACAACGCGCCAAGTCCCTCCAAAGGGGACAAGACATCAGTGGCTCAAAGTGCTCAATCCCCTTTGCAAATGGCCGATCAAAAGTTCACAAGTTGGTCCTTTGGCGAGTTGCCCGAGTTGATGGAGATTCGAAAGGGGCAACAAACTTTGGTGGGTTTCCCCGCTTTGTTGGACCAAGGCGATGGGGTGAGTTTGGAGGTCTTTGATGAGTTGGAGATGGCTCAAGCTCATCACAACAAGGGCTTGAAGCGCCTGGTTGCCCTGCAACTCAAAGAGCCCATCAAATTCCTTCAAAAGAATTTGAACGACTTGGCCAAAATGAACTTGTTGTACCTCCAGCTTTTCCCCAAAGCTGCATCTGACGAGCTCTTCACCCACATTTTGGATGTCGCCATGCAAAGGGCCTTCTTGATGGAGCCCATGCCAAGAGACGCGCCAAGTTTTGAGAGCAGAATTCAAGAGGGACGTGGGCGCTTGCAACTCATCGCACAAGAGGTCGCCAAAGCACTCTTGGGAATCTTGATGGAGGCCCAAGCGGCCAAGAAAAAGCTCAAAGACATGCGAGCTCCCAAAGAGTTGGAGGCCGATGTCTTGTCTCAACTCGATCGCTTGATTCCTCAAGGCTTTGTGCTTCAAACCCCTTACTCTCAATGGTTGCATCTGCCCAGGTACTTGAAGGCGGTTCAGTTAAGACTTGAGAAGTACAAGGCAGACCCCAAGCGAGATGAGAGCCGAATGCTGGATATGAGGCCCATGGAGCAAAAGTTTTGGCGCTTTGTGGCCCAGCGCAAAGGTCAGCAAGACAAAGCGATGCAGGACTTCAGGTGGTTGCTCGAAGAGTTGAGGGTCTCAAGCTTTGCCCAAGAGCTCAAAACGCCTCAGCCCGTGTCTTTGAAACGGCTCGAAAAAGCCTGGGCTTTGCTCAACCAATAGGGCCGCACAGACTGTCCTTGCCATTAAAGAGGCCTAAGAGGTAAGTGGGACTCCCAGGTGCGAGATTAAATTTGGCTCAAGCGATCGATGGCCAAATTCAAGGTCTCCTCTTTTTTGGCAAAGCAAAAACGCACGATCCCTTGGTCGAATCCATTCATGTAAAAGGCTGAGAGGGGGATGGCTGCGACGCCAATCTCTTTGATGAGCCATTCACAAAACGCGCTTTCTGTCATTTGAGCCAACTCGCCTTTGAGGCCTTTGATGCTCACGCACTGAAAATACGTCCCTTCGCAAGGCAGGATCTCAAAGCGGGTGCGCTCAAGACCAGCCCTAAAGAGGTCACGCTTCGCGCGGTAGAACTCGGGCAGACCCAGGTAAGTTTGAGCATCCCCCATGAAACGCGCCAAGCCGTGTTGCATGGGGGTGTTGACGGTGAAGACGTTGAATTGGTGGACTTTCCTGAACTCATGGGTGAGGGCTTTGGGGGCTGCGGTGTAGGCGATTTTCCAGCCAGTCACGTGAAAGGTTTTCCCAAAGCTTGAAATCACAAAGGCCCTTTTGGCCAATTGGGGATACGAGCTCACGCTCAGGTGCACCTTGGGTGCATAGACCATGTGTTCGTAGACCTCGTCGCTGATGAGAAAAATGCCTGTGGGTTCTAAGAGGTCAGAGAGTTTTTGCAGATCCTCTTCGCTCCAAGTGGTGCCACTGGGGTTGTGGGGAGAGTTCACAACGATGGCACGGGTTTTGGGGGTGATGGCACGGCTTAGGCGATCAAAATTGATCCTGAAGGTGCCTGGATCTAAGGCAACGGGGATGGCCACACCACCCGCGAGCTCAATGTTGGGCACATAGCTGTCGTAGCAAGGCTCGAGCACAATCACCTCGTCTTGAGCTCTGACCAAACACAAAATGGCACTCAAAATGGCTTGCGTCGCGCCCGCTGTCACCGTGATCTCTTGCACGGGATCGTAGGATTTGCCATAAAGGTGTTTGATTTTGTCAGCAATGATCTGCCTCAACTCCAAGACACCAAGCATGGAAGGATACTGGTTCAATCCCTCCTTCATGGCTTGGCTCACGTGATCAATGAGTTGGGGGTCGGCGTTGAAGTCGGGAAAGCCTTGTCCCAGATTCACGGCCTTGTGCTCTTGGGCAAGTGCCGACATGACGGTGAAGATGGTGGTGCCCACTTTGGGGAGTTTGGACTCAAGGGCAGGGCTGGACTCAAGGGTTTGTGGGACTGTGTTCATCATCAGAGTCTTTAAAGGTGAGAGGCATTGTGTGTGCAGTCAAAGCGCTTTGGCCAATGCTTTTTTGACGGATTCTGGTGTGAGGGATGGACCCAAGAGGGCCGCAAAATCAATCACATATTGCCTCAAGTAGCTCCCTCGCCTAAAAGCCACTTTGGTCACATTTTTACCAAAAAGGTCTCCTGCGGGTTTGATCACCAAATCGTGATCCAACGAACCTTGAATGGACATCTCCGCCACAATGCCCACCCCCATTCCGATGCGAACATAGGTTTTGATCACATCGGAGTCAATGGCTTCGAGGGCGATGATGGGATTCAATTTCTTGTGTTCAAAGGCGTTATCGATCTTTTGACGGCCGGTGAAACTTGGGTGATAGGTCACCAGTGGGTAAAGGCTCAAGTCCTTTAATGTGATGGGTTTGGTTTGGGTGGCCAGTGGGTGCTTTTTGGGGAGCACCAAGCAGTGAACCCACTCATAGCAAGGCAATGTCACCAAGTTGGGATAGTCTGCCAAGGACTCTGTGGCGATGGCGATATCGGCTTGCTCGTCCAAAACCATTTGGGCGGCTTGCTTTGGGGTTCCTTGGTGCAGGCTGATGTTGACCTTGGGGTATCCATCTCTGAGCTGAGTGAGGATGCTTGGCAGAACATAACGCGCTTGTGTGTGGGTGGTTGCAATGCTCAGGGTGCCTGAGTCATTGGAGGAGAATTGATCTCCGATTTTCTTCAAATTGTTCAGCTCCGAAAGGATCACCTCAATGCTTTTCAAGACGTGGTGCCCGGGCTCGGTGATGCTTTTGAGCCGCTTGCCGTGTCTGCTGAAAATCTCAACCCCCAACTCCGCTTCCAATTCCAAGATGGCTTTGGACACGCCTGGTTGTGAGGTGTGAAGCGCCTTGGCAACCTCGGTGAGGTTCATGTTGCGTTTGGCCGCTTCGTGGACGAATTTGAACTGGTGAAGATTCATGATGTTTTCATTGTATCGGCTTCAAGCGGCGCGAAAAACACGCTTTGGCAGGTCAGTCTCCTTTGTTATGATTGACTTTTGGGTTCAAAGGGGGGCGCGTGAATGTGGGTCTTGATCTTTGTGAGCGTCCTCATGGGCCAAACCCAAACCTTGGGTCCCTATGGACGATACCCAAGTCAATCTGAATGTGCTCAAGTTGGCCAAAGCATGGCCCTGAGCATGCCCAAAGGCTACCAGTGGATTTGTTCACGGGTGTGAGGCATCTTGGGTTGATTCCCCCAAACTTTTCAATGAGGGCTGGATTATGAGTGAATTCAAAGCACACCCACACGGAAACCCCGTGACTTGGTTTGAGATTTATGTGGACGACTTGGCGCGTGCGCGGGTCTTTTACGAATCTCTTTTCGAATGCCCACTCACGCCAATGCCCAATGACGGCAGTTTTGAGGCCTTGAGTTTTGCGGGTCGCATGCCTGCAAATGGGGCCATGGGTGCTTTGATGTGCCACCCCATGCGGCGCGCCAATCCCGGGGGGACCATTGTGTATTTCCACGTTGAAGATTGCGCCCAATTGCTCTCAAGGGTCAAGCGCCTTGGCGGTCAAGTTCTTAAGGACAAATGGTCCATTGGCAGCGATGGCTTCATCGCATTGGTCTCAGATAGCGAAGGCAATACGATTGGGCTGCACTCTTTCAACTGATTGCCCTTGAAGCAATGCGCGATTGATCAACTAGGCTTTGGAGGCGATCTGCGCCAAGAGTTCAATCACTTGAGGGAATTCGCCAGCTGAGGGCAAGCGCTTTAGTGTGAGGCTTGGGTGTCGAGCTTGCACTTCATCGCACAAAACAGGCAGGTCCTCCCTGGCATGGCGGCCAACCCCTAAAAAGAGAGGAAACAGGGTGAGTTCTGTGCAACCCAATTGAACCAATTCATCCACGCAAGCCAACAGTGAGGGTTCGGTCAGCTCCAAATAGGCACAGCGTACCATTTTGCCTGGGTGGTCGAGTTCAATTTTTTTGGCAATGGCCTTGATGGGTTCATGCCAAAGGGGATCCCTTGAGCCGTGGGCAAAAAGTACAATTGAATTCATGGGGTTAAGTGAAATAGTTCAGGTAAAGTCAGAACAAGCCATGGGGTCCACGACACCAAGAGAGTGCCCACAAAAATGGCAAATGCCGCTGGAATGACGCTTTTGATCACCAAGGGCAAGGGTTGTTTGAAGACGGCACTTGCAAAATAGACGTTCATGCCGGCTGGTGGGCACAAGAAGCCAATCTCCAAATTGGCCAGAAAAATGATGCCAAAGTGAACAGGCTCAATGCCGTAGCTTTGTGCCAAGGGCAGCAACAAAGGCACCAACACCACGATGGCGGCGTAGATCTCCATCATGGCACCAGCAAAGAGCAAAAAGACATTCAGTGCCAGCAAGAAGAGGTATTTGTTGTGCGTGATCGATTGAACCCAATCGATGGCCAGGTCTGGCACACCTTGATCGATCAAGTAATTGGTGATGCCAAGTGCCATGCCCATGATCAGCATGACCCCACCAATGATTTGTGCCGTTTGGGACAAACAATCAAAGAGTTTGGAGGTGGAGAGTTCTTTGTGCGCCAAGGTTTGGGTCAAGATGGCATAAATGGCGGTGAGGGCTGCGCTCTCCATGGGGGTGGTGAGGCCACTTACCAAAAACCCAATCGCAACCACTGGAGCCAGGGCTTCCCACTTGGCCGCATATAGCGCTTGCCAAGCGCTCATGGGGCTCTTGACTTGCAACTGTGAGGACGCCGATGAGTCCAAGGGGTGAGTCGGCCAGTTGGAGTGCGCGCGCGCTCCTTTTCTAAGGAAACCGCCAAACACGATCAATGAAATCACCATGATCAAAGCGGGCAAGAGGCCAGCAACAAACATGGTGTTGATGGGAACTCGCGCCATGATGGCAAACATGATGAGTGGCACAGATGGCGGCAAGAGCACCCCAAGAGCGCTGGCACTGGTCACCAAGCCAATGCCTTGGGTCTGTGGGTAGCCGTCCTTTTGAAGCAGAGGGAGCAAGAGTCCCCCCAAAGCCAAAATGGTGACGCCAGACCCCCCGGTCAAAGCGGTGAAACAACTGCAAAGCACACTCACTGCAAGCACGGTGGCGTAGCGGCCCTCGCCAAAAAACTTCACAAAC
The DNA here is from genome assembly GCA_903865035.1 of uncultured Burkholderiales bacterium. Lineage (GTDB taxonomy): Bacteria > Pseudomonadota > Gammaproteobacteria > Burkholderiales > Burkholderiaceae_C > Limnohabitans. The sequence goes on from CAIPII010000211.1 coordinate 10,093, forward strand.
ACCAAGCTCAGCCGCTCAGACGCTTTGGTGCTGGCAAAGACCAAGCCTGCCAATGTGAAAAGAGGCAACGCAGGCAAAGAGGGGTTGACGGTGATTTGGTAATGCGAGAGGGATAAAGAAGCGAGGGGGAGGGCATCGCTGGTGAGAAGCAAGAGTGCCAAGCCGCCCATCACCACAAAAATGGGAGCCCCTAGGAGGAGCATTAGCACCAGGGCAAGGGGGTAGATTTGTGTGGGCAAGACCTCTGAGAGCTCAAACACAAAGGGCAAACCAAGTCCAGCCAAAACAATGCCCACTGAGAGCAATTGCTCAAAGCGATGAGAAGGGTTGTTGTGTGGACTCGTTGGAGTGGTTTTGGGTCTCAAGAGACTGGGTCCCAGGGTCAATCCCAATCCGATGAAGCCCAGGGGCATGAAGGCCTGCACCCAAGCCAATTCAATCCCATAGGCCAAGGCGTGTGAGTTGCTCCAGTCCGAAGCAATCATGGACACACTGGCGTAGGCGAGCAAGCCGCAAATGAAGGAGCTGGTGACAAAAACAAACCAGCGGGTCCACTCTTGACGCTGTGCCCAAGCGCCAAGGGGGCCTGCATGTCCCAGGCTCGCCAAGCTGTCCCCCCTTTGGGCTGCCAAGGCACCCATCATGGACATCACAAGCCCCAAGTGTTGAACCAGCACAGGTGCGTTTTGAATGCCCTGCCCTTGGATAGGGCGCAAGAGCACCTCGATCAAAGGGATGATCGCCATCAAGGCGAGACTGGCGCTTGCTAGTATTTTGTCCCCCATGAGGAGGGGTTTGATCCAAGGCATATTGGGGTGTGGTGTGAGAGGAGACAGATGGGGGAGCAAGGAAACGGCTTTATTTGGCCTTGGATTTGTTGGTCCGGTAGGCGTTCAAGCTCGACATCACCTCATCAAAGGTGTCTTGAGGGACCAAAGTGCCGCGAATCTTAGGGTAGAGCCTCTCTGCAAGTTGGGTCCACTCCTTCAAATCATCTGCAGAGGGTTCATTGACTTGGAGTCCGCGCTTTTTCATTGCAGCCACAGCTTCTTCGACTTCCTTGCGTGCCTCAAGCCTGATGTTGTTGCCGGATTTTTCACTTTGCACACGAAGTGCCTCTTGCACCTCAGGGCTTTGTTCATCCCAAAACTTCTTGGTCACCACCACCGCTCCAACAATCGGGGCCCAATTGATGTTGAGCATGTTAGGCGCTGAGTTGTAGATTTGGGTGGCCAATGCAAAATAAGGGGTGGAGGGGACCACGTTGATCATGCCGGTTTGAATGGAGGGCAAGATGTCCGTGGGCTCTAATGGAACAGGGGTGTAGCCCAGGCTTTTCATGATCTCTTGCTGAGCGGGCTCGGAGCCCCAAGCGAAGAACTTCATGTGCTTGTAGTCCTCGGGTTTGGTGGCTCGCTCTTTGGAGAAAAAGCGCACCCAACCCGCGTCACCCCAAGCCAAGACCACAAATCCTTTGTCGGAGAATTTTTTCTCCATGCTCACTCTCATTTTCTCGCGCACATAATCCACCTCCTCCCAACTCTTAAAGAGAAGGGGCATGGACTGAAGGGCCGATACTGAGGGTTCGATCTCAGACAAGCCCACCACCGAGAGCAATGCACCTTGGAGTTGCCCGATTCGCATTCGCTTGACAATTTCGGACTCTCCGCCCTGACTGCCATCTGGGTAGATCAGGAGTTTGGGTGAGCCGCTTTGTGCTTTTTTCCAAACTTCTCCGATGTTGGTCAACTCCCTTTGGTAGAGTGAATTTTTGGGCACCAAGGAGCCGATTTTGAGTTGCTTCTCAGCCGCTTGAGACCCCACTGAAATCCAAAGGAAAAGCAAACATGCAAGAAGTCTTGCAAATGAATTCATGTTGCTGGAGTTGAATTTGTACATCGACTGGGGAGGAATTGGTTAGGAAAAGAGTGGGAAAAGAGAGCTCATCTGCTTTGGGGGCATTGACCTATTTCACCGCTGCATTTTAGTGAATGTATTGGGTGTTTTTGATGAATTCCCAAGGAGCGTATTTTTTAAAAAAGATCCTCGATTTGGGCAAGCAACCACTTGGCCCGAGCAGACATGATTTGGCTGCTGAGGTCGTGGTGTGTTTTGCTGAACTCCAAGGTCTGGGTCAAGAGGAGTTCAAATTGAGCTTTGTCACCCATGGGCAAGGCGTAGCTCTCGGCTTTGCTCACCCAAGGCCCTGCATCTTGAGCGTTTGCAAGTTGGATGGCTTGGTCAAAATAATTCAATTCCTTGGATTTGCTGCCTCCTGGACGCGCCATCTCAAGCACCCCCAATAGGCTTGCCAATGAACCTTTGCCAAATTGTGGATTGGTTTGGTAGGCCAATTGAGCCAATGTCACCACTTGAGGAAAGTCGGCCACCACTTCTGGTTCATCGGTTGAGAGGGAGATGCGTGCTGCCCAGGCTGCAGCGCTCCAATAGGCAAGCCCCACCAATTGAGGGTCAAGTTTCAAAGGCTGGCTCGAGCTAACTCTTGAAGCATTCGAGTTCGATGCACTGACTTGATTTGCAGTGAACAAGGACTCGGTGAGCCCAACTTGATTGAGCTCCAAGGCTTTCATGCCATGCGTTTGAGCCCTGGCATACATGCGTTTGGCGCGTTCTCGCAATTGATTGGATTTTTCAGCGTCTGTGCTTTGCAGTTCATCGGCAGCTTGAGAAATGAAGGCATAGGCGTATTGGGTGAGGCCAGAGGTCACGGCTTGCGCCAAAGCGATGTGCTGGGGCTCGTTTTTGAGCGTTGCCTCTGACAGCTTTAGGTAAAAAGCGCTTGCATCGTGCGCCAATCCCACATCGTCTTCACTGGAGAGGCCATCTGCGGAGAGTTGATTGGCGAGTTGGTGATTGACCAAGCCTTGCAAAGAGCAAGCGCTCAGGCTCAGACAGGCAACCATCCATGCTAGATTTCTTCTCATGAGGTAGGGCAACAAAAGAGGTTTCACACAATCACCGATCATTGTTTCAGTACCAGCCAACCAAAGGCGGCCAAGGAGACCAAGGTGTAGATGATGCCAGGCGTGGCCGCGGCAACCCAAGGGATCCATTGGTTCAAGTTGCCAATGTAGCCAAAGACGTTGTTCATCAAAAAGAAGCTGATGCCAATCATGACACCCGCAAAGACCAAGGTCGCGATGTTGCCACTTCTGAAGTGTAAATATGCAAAGGGCAGGGCCAACACGACCATCACCAAGCAACTGATGGGGTAGAAGACTTTTTTCCAAAACTCGATTTCATAGCGTTGAGCGGCCTGGGCGTTTGCCTCCAAATGCTGAATGTATTGAAAGAGATCCAAGGTGCTCATGCGCTCGGGCTTTAGGAGGGCGACAGCCACCATTTCGGGCTTGATGGTTGTGGGCCAGCGCAAGGAGCTCAAATGAGAGCGTTTTACGGGCTTCAAATCTTGGGTGGTGTCATTGCCCTCTGAATTGAATTCATCTCTAGAGACTTCTTTCATATTCCAAGCGTCATCATCGGCGATGAAGTCCGCACTTTGCGCCTCTGTCAGACTCATCAAACGCCCTTGGTTGTTGAACTCATAGACTTTGATGCCCTTCATTTGTCCCTCTGTGGTGAGGTTGGTGACGTTCACCGCTTGGTGTGTGAAGGCTTGTTTTTCGTTGAGCCAGGCGCCCGTTTGGCCCGTGGAGACTTGGCCAAAGTACTTTGACTTCAAGAGCTCGGCTTGTCGATCACAAAACGGGGCCAAGTAGTCGCCAATCACAAAAGTCAACACGACAAAAAAGAGCCCCAACCACATCAAGACTTTGAGGGCTCGCACAGGATCTAGGCCACTGGTTCTGAGGATCGTGAATTCGGAGCTTTGTGCAAGTCTGGCCATCACGTAGATGGTGCCAATCAACACGGCAATGGGCATCAGCTCATAAATGTGACTGGGCACAATGAGTGCCACATAAGTGAGCGCGTGGGGCACCAAGTAAATTTTGTTTGCATCGATCCCCCCTTGAAGGCTCAGACCCACGCCTTTGCCAACCCACTGGAGCTCATCGATCAGATCAAAGAAGAAAAAGAGCCCCAAAAAGCCCGTGATCACAAAGCCTACTGCGGTGGCCACTTCTCCATAGATGATGCGTTGGAGTGTTTTCATGCGTTCATCTCAGGGCTTGTCGATCGTGTTGGTTTTGACTTGGTATCGCGCTTTGATGAGATCGGCAAAGGCCAAAACGCGACCCGTGTTGAACTCCCAAGTGAATCCAATATGACGGGTCCACAAAATGAAGGCCGCCAAAAGCGCCAGGCCCAAGTGCAAGGGGATCATCAACTCAAAAAATCCTAGCCTGCCTTGTTCAATCCAAGTTTGTCCCAAGTTCACCAGGTTCTCATAGACGATGAACACAAAGAGTGCTGTGAGCGTGTGGCGCCCCTTGGCCGCTCTCGAGTTGACTTGTGCCAAAGCCAACGCAATCAACATCAGATTGAACGCGGCAAAGCCCATGCCAAGTCGCCAACTGAGTTCACCCAAATGGTTGTTGGTGGGCTCGGTGATCAGTGTCCAAGTGAGCGTTGTGCGCGCAATCGGCGGATTTTTGGCAAAAGCGTCGTTGTCGATTCGAGTGGCGTATTCTTCGAATTCGCTCATTTTCATGGAACGGTCGGAGTTGGAGATCTCCAGCCTCTGTCCGTTGGAGAGCATCAAAAAGCGTTGGTCGTTGATCTTCTCCACATGTCCAGTCCTGGCAGAGGTGATGGTTTGACGATCTCGCTCATTGGCCACCATGAAAACATTTTTGCCCTCTTTGTCTTGGGCCAAGTCTTTTTCAATGAAAAAGACCTTTTGGCCATTGGCAGATTCTTGAAACTGACCAGGTGCTACGCGCTCCAAGTCGCCTCTCTTTTCAAACCGATCTTTGAGGTCTTGGGTTTGTTGGTACGACCAAGGCCAGACCCATATCGACAAGGCCATGATGAGCAACAAAATGGGCCAAGCAAAGGACAATAGAGGGCGCACAAAATCGATCAAACGTGAGCCCCCGGTGAGCCAGATGATCATCTCGCTGTCTCTGTAAATGCGCGACAAGGTGGAGACCGTTGCAATGAAGAGGCTCATCGTTAAAATCGTGTGCAAGTCCCCAAGCATGGCATATCCCAGAACCAAACTCACCTCAGAGGGGTTAACATAGCCCCTGGAAGCTTGGCCCAAGGTCTTGATGAGCATCATGGTGAGCACGATGGTGACCAAAACCACCACCGTGGCCCCAAAACTCTTGGCAAGCTCTTGACGAAGAGAAGATTGAAATAACATTGGCTATTGGCTAAACAACTTGAACAACATGAATTTTGAACTTAAACCACTCGCACTTGAACAACTCTCAAAATTAAAAACCGATGCGCTCTTGATTTTGGTGAGCAACTCTTTTGGCGCCTCACTTGCAAATTCAGCCACCAGCGGAAACCCTTTATCTGCTTTGATTGCTCAATCTCTCAAAACTCAGCAACTCGAGAGCAAAGCGGGTAAAACATTGTTGCTTTGGAACGCATTGGGTCTGAGTGCGAATCCCCTCATTTTGGCGCACACCGCAGGCTCATCATCAAAGGATTTGCGCCAAGCGCTCTCCAGTGCCTTGCAGCAACTCAAAGGCGCGCACGCACAGTGCAAACACCTCACAGTGTACCTCCCCGAGGTGGGAGATCAAAAAATGCAAACTGCGCTGCAAACCCTTGCGGATTCAAGCTACGTTTATACCACCACCAAACCCAGTGCAAAAGCCAGTGCTTTGATCAAAATCACCGTTTGTGTACCTCCCGTTGCCCCTAAAAGCAGTGAAGCTCTTGCTTTGGATCAGGCCTTCAAGGAGGGGGTTGCCCGAGTTCAAGGCATGGCCTTTGCCAAGGAGTGGGGTAATCGTCCTGCCAATCATGCAACGCCAACCCTGTTGGCCAAAGCCGCTCAAACCCTCTCCAAATACCCTCGCTTGAGCGTTCAGGTGTTGGGCCCCAAAGAAGTCTCTAGACTTCGAATGGGCTCCTTCATGTCCGTCGCTCAAGGCTCCGATGAGCCACTTCGATTCATTGTGATGCAGTACTCTGGTGCTCCCAAATCAGAGGCTCCTGTTGTTTTGGTGGGCAAGGGCATCACCTTTGACACGGGAGGTATTTCTCTAAAGCCCGGAGCTGGCATGGATGAGATGAAGTTTGACATGTGTGGCGCAGCCAGCGTGCTTGGTGTCTTCAAGTCCCTTGGAGAATTGCAGCCCCGCATCAACGTGGTGGGATTGGTACCTGCTTGTGAGAACATGCCCAGTGGCCGCGCGGTCAAGCCCGGCGACGTGGTCACGAGCATGAGTGGACAAACCATTGAGAATTTGAACACAGACGCCGAAGGGCGTCTGATTTTGTGCGATGCGCTGACCTATGCTGAGCGTTTCAAGCCACGTGTTGTGATTGACATTGCGACTTTGACTGGTGCATGCATCATTGCGTTGGGGCACCTGAGAAGTGGTATGTACTCCAACAACGATCGTCTGGCACAAGACTTGTTGGACAGTGGTGAGAGAAGTCTAGATCCATGCTGGCGCATGCCCTTGGATGAGGAATACGCAGAGGGCTTGAAGTCGAATTTTGCCGATACCGCCAATGTGGCCGATCGCTCAGCAGGTTCAGTGACAGCGGCCAAGTTTTTGCAACGCTTTGTGGGGCAACACAATTGGGCTCACTTGGACATTGCGGGCTCAGCTTGGAAGAGTGGGGGGGCAGCCAAGGGGGCGACGGCAAGACCTGTTCCGATGCTGCTTTCCTATTTACTCAATGAAGGACAAGAGGTTCACCGCTACCCAAGCGCTTCCTCTGCTGGGGCCTTGCGCAAAAGTACATTGGCCCAGGCCGCACAAAAAACAACTCGCAAGACACGCGCTAAGGCATGACTGAAGTAGCCTTTCATTTCAACGCGCCCGATAAGCTCAATTACGCGTGTCGATTCCTCAGAAAAGCGTTCAACGCTGGCGCAAAAGTGATGGTCTACGGGCAGTCCAATGTGTTGCACGAACTTGATGTGGCACTTTGGTCTTTGGGACCCACCGATTTTGTGGCCCATTGTTTGAATGATGCGCCACCTCATGTGCTCTCACGCTCTCCGATCGTGCTGAGCGCAGATGTGAGCTCCATCTCGGGCATGCCCCACCACGATGTGCTCCTCAATTTAGGCGATGAGATTCCAAACGGATTTGAAAAGTTTGAGCGGGTCATTGAATTGGTGACCGTCAATGAGGCTGATCGAGAGCGCGCTCGCACGCGCTGGAAGAGCTATGCCAGCAAAGGATATGCTCTCGTTCGCCACGACCTTGGAGCAAAAGCATCATGAGTCAGGCCCCTTTGAGAGACCCATCCGAGCCATTTGGCGACCCACAAAGCCATCTCAAAGCACAAAATGATCTGCTCGCTTTGAAAATTCTTCATGAACCTGAGTTCATGATGCGTGTGCCTGTGCTCACCCCGGTCAACGAACACGGATTTAGGAGTGGGGACCCACTCAACTCCATGCAAAGCGTCCGGTCAAACGTTCAAAACAATGCCCAAGGCTGGGATCAAGCCACCAATGCCCAAGCGACGCATTTGAATCCCTCTGATGTGGAATCGCAGGGTTCAAACTCCGGCCTCCATGAAGATGCCATGCACGCATTGAGTGCTGAGGTTTTGGTTCGCGTGCGCGATCATTTGGATGCCTTGTTGCCCGATCTGATTGCTTCTACCCTTGAAGAGGTGCTTAGAGATTGGTCGCGCAACAAAAATTAATCCAATTTTTCAGGCTTGTATCCACAAACCTGCGTAAACTTCAGCTGTTGCGCCGCACTTGATGCAAGGGTTAACGAAAAGGGGTCTGTATTCATGCGTTGGCTACGTTTTACCAAAGATCAGCACACTTCATATGGCGTCGTCCACGATGGGGTTCGCATTCAAAAGGCCTTGGGTGACCCATTCAATGGCTATCAGCTCGAGCCTCTTTACCATGACATTGCAGATGTGAAGATTGAGTTGCCCTTCAGTCCAAAGACCTTTTATTGTGCGGGCATGAATTACGACTCTCACATCAAAGCAGTCGCCAAAAGAACAGGTATCCCAGCCGAGTTGCCCAAACAAGCTGACATCGGTTATCGAGCCAACAATGCATTGATTGCAACTCAAGAAGATGTGGTGATGCCGCTAGACTCCAATGTCGTTCAATATGAGGGTGAGTTGGTGGTGGTCATTGGTCGCAAAGCCAAACATCTAAGCCCTTCTGAGGCCTTGGATTGTGTATTGGGTTACACCATTGGAAACGATGTGAGTGAGCGCAATTGGCAAAAATCAGATCGCACGTTTTGGAGAAGCAAAAACACGGACACCTTCAAGCCCATGGGGCCATGGATTGAGACCGATTTTGATCTATCCAAGGCCAAGACCCGCGTGCGTGTAAATGGAGAGCTCACCACCGAATTTGATACGGGGGAGATGATTTTTGATGTTCCTACCTTCATCAGCAAAATGTCCCAATACCTGACCCTTTGGCCAGGCGACATGATTTGGATGGGAACGGATGGGAGCTCACCGAACCTGAAGCACAACGACCAAGTGGACATTGAAATCACGGGTTTGGGTGTGCTCAGCAACCGATTTGTAATGGGCACTTAGTGCTTCAAGGTGTTCATGGCAGTGTCCAGTTGAATGTGGGTTTGAATTTTTATAGAGGAGTTTTTGATGGTTAACTTTAAAAAAGCAATGTGCTTTTCGGTCATGGGTTTGTTGGGCGCAGGTGTTTTACATGCTCAAGAGGCGGTTGTGAAAATCGGGCACGTGGGTCCTTTGAGTGGGCCAATTGCCCACTTGGGCAAAGACAATGAAAACGGCGCTCGATTGGCCATTGAGGAGCTCAATGCCAAGGGTGTTGTGATCGCGGGCAAGAAAGTCAAGCTCGAGTTGATCGCTGAAGATGACGCCTCTGACCCAAAGCAGGGCACGGCTGTGGCTCAAAAACTTGTGGATGCCAAGGTCAAAGGGGTGATTGGTCACTTGAACTCCGGCACCACCATACCGGCTTCAAAGATCTACAACGACGATGGCATTCCACAGATCTCCCCATCGGCCACCAACCCCAAGTACACACGCCAAGGCTTTAACACGACCTTTAGAGTTGTGGCCGATGACGTGCAGCTCGGTGGGGTGTTGGGGCAATATGCGGTCAAGCAAATGAAGGGCAAGACGATTGCGGTGATCGATGACCGAACTGCTTACGGACAAGGTGTTGCGGATGAGTTTGAGAAAGCAGCCAAAGCGGCTGGCGCCACCATTGTGGGCCGCGAATACACC
>CAIPII010000212.1 GCA_903865035.1 uncultured Burkholderiales bacterium
CATCCAAAAATAAAATTTTTGCGTGACTCGCTTTGTCCATGAGACTGTTGGTGTTTGTTGTGGTGCTCATCTCAAATCACCTTCGATCTCATTAAATCATTGCTGTTGAGTGCTCCGCATATTTGCTGATTCGCATCGACCACAAAAATACTCGTGATTTGATGCTTTTCCATCAATTCAGCCGCCTCAACAGCAAGGGATGTAGAAACAATCACCTTTGGAGTTTTAGACATGACATCACCTGCACTCAAACCTCTTGGATCGGTGCCCGCCTCAATCAAACGCCTCAAATCCCCGTCTGTGAACACCCCCAAAATTTTGTGATCGCCATCGATCACTGCTGCAGCTCCAAGCTTTTTGTCGCTCATTGTTTTCATGAGCATCATGAATTCTGTGTTTACAAAAACCGTGGGTACGTCTTCTCCCGTGCGCATGACATCCTGCACCAAAGTGAGCAGCTTTCGGCCCAAGGCTCCACCCGGATGAGAGCGTGCAAAATCATCTGCTTTGAATCCCCTTGCCTCCAGCAAAGCCACCGCCAAAGCGTCTCCAATGGCCAACTGCACGGTGGTGGAAGCCGTGGGCGCCAAGTTCAGCGGACAGGCCTCTTTTTCTACTGCACACTCCAATACCCAGTTCGCATGTCGACCCAACGTGGAGTCTTGGTTTGCGGTGATGGCAACAATGTTGACGCCAATGCGTTTTAGAACCGGCAATATTGAAGTGAGCTCCTCGCTTTCTCCACTGTTGGAGATGGCCAATACAATGTCTTCTTTCAAGACCATGCCAAGATCGCCGTGACTGGCTTCAGCAGGATGAACAAACATCGCTGGAGTTCCCGTTGAAGCCAAGGTTGCTGCAATTTTTCGACCGATGTGCCCGCTTTTGCCCATCCCCATGACGACGACTCGACCTTTAATTTTCAATATCTCAAGAACGGCTTGAATCCAAGAGCTGTTTATTTTTTCACTCGCTCTTTGCAACTCAATCGACTCAATGTTCAAAGTCTCACGAATGCGATGCTCAATCGCCGCGGCGTCGTTGTTTTTCTCGATGCTCATGCTGTTCATTTACCTATGCAAAACTTTGAAAATATTTCACCAAGCAAATCATCTGCAGTGAACTCACCCGTGATCTCACTCAAGGTATTTTGACCCAAGCGCAACTCTTCTGCAACCAATTCTAAATTTCGGTGTTGTCCCTTGGTGAGCTTTTGAGCGTTGCTCAAATGTACCTTGACCGACTCAATCACTTGGACGTGTCTTGTTCTAGCGGTATAGAGTCCACCTTCTGCTGATTCGTTCCATCCAACAAGACTCAAAATGCGGGACTTCATGGTCTCAATTCCTGCGCGGTTTTGGGTCGAGATGAAAACATTCGACTCCTGCAGCTTGGGATTCAAATCAAATTGCTCGTGTTGCTTTTCAAGTTGCGCTTCACTCAGCAAGTCGCTTTTGTTCCAGATGTGCAAGATGGGTGTGTGCTCAATGTGTTTGTCCACTTCCGACATCAATGCTTTGTCTTTTTTCAAATGTTCTGGATCTTCTTTTTTTGATGCATCATGCACCAATAGGATCAAATCTGCTTGTTTGATTTGAAGCCACGCACGATCAATTCCTATTTGCTCAACAGGGTTCATCTCATGGCCAAGATCGTGAATGCCTGCGGTATCGATCAAATTGATTGCAACACCGTCGACTTGCAAATTTTTCTCGATGTAGTCCCTGGTTGTTCCAGCGATATCCGTGACAATGGACACCTCTTGTTCACACAAAAGATTCATCAATGAACTTTTACCCACGTTGGGTTGGCCCGCAATCACGGTTTTGATGCCTTCTTTCAAAAGGACACCATTTTTTGTTTTATTGAATAATTTTTGAGTTGTTTCTAGTGCGTTTGTGAGGGTTTGGTCAACCCTTTGAAAATCCAAGTCGTCGAGTTCCTCTTCAGGAAAATCAATGTGCGCCTCAATGAAAATGCGCGCTTTTGTGATTTCTTCTAAAAGATGATTGATTTCCAGTGAAAAAGCTCCCGACATCGATCTGGATGCGCTTTTTGCGGCCAACTCTGTGCTCGCATCAATCAAATCGATGATTGCTTCAGCTTGAAAGAGATCGATTTTGTTGTTTAAAAACGCTCTCTCACTGAACTCGCCTGGCCTTGCCAGTCTCAAATTGGGCAGTGTCTCTTTTTCTGTTTCTGCATGGGTGAGTTTTGCAAGATCGAAACAATGCTGCACGATTCTTTGAAGAACCACTGCCCCACCATGGCCCTGAATTTCAATGACGTCTTCCCCGGTATAACTCCTGGGGGATTCAAAATAAAGAAATAAAACCTCATCGATGAGATCGCCTTCTCCATCTCGGATCTTTAAGTGGTGTGCGCGTCTAGATTCAAGTGGCTTCTTTAAAAGAGCGCTTGCAAACGCGTTCAAATCTTTACCACTCAACCTCACCACGCCAACAGCCCCTCGCCCAGGTGCTGTGGAGATGGCGACGATTGGGTCTAGACGATCATGCATTTCAACTCATTTTAACGAGTCACGCCTAACTTCTTATTGATCAACCATTGTTGGGTGATCGACAATATATTGTTGGTCAACCAATACAAAACCAATCCAGATGGGAAGAAGAAGAACATCACGCTGAAAGCGAGTGGCATGATCCACATCATTTTGGCCTGAATAGGATCTGGTGGCGTTGGATTCAGCCAAGTTTGCAACAGTGAGGTGAGCGTCATGAGCGCTGGCAAAATGAAGAACGGGTCTGGTGCAGACAAATCTTGAATCCATCCAATCCACGGTGTATTTCTCATTTCAACCGTTGACAACAACACCCAATAAAGCGCAATGAAAACAGGAATTTGAATCATGATTGGAAGACAGCCACCCATTGGATTGACTTTCTCTTCCTTGTAAATTCGCATCATCTCCATCTGAATTTGCTGTGGCTTGTCTTTCAAGCGCTCGCGCATTTCCATGATCTTGGGGTTGATTGCTTTCATCTTGGCCATGCTCTTGTAAGCCTGTGCGTTCAACCAGAAAAACGCTGCTTTCAACATCAAAACCAAAGCAACAATTGACCAACCCCAGTTGCCCAATGTGGCATTGATCTTGAAGAGCAACCAATAAAGAGGCTTGGCCAATATGGTGAGCCATCCATAGTCTTTTACCAACTCAAGTCCTGGATAGATCGCTTCGAGTCGCTTTTCTTCTTGAGGACCGGAGAAAAATTTCGCTTCGGATGAAGTTTGTTCACCAGGATTCAAGGTCTTGAGTGTAGAAATCATGCCAACCGAATACAGATTGTTGTCTACTTTTTTTGCAAAAAGATCTCTCTCGCGGCTATCGGGAAATATCCATGCGCTCGCATAATAATGCTGAACCATGGCAACGTAGCCTTCGCTTGAATGGTTCTGTATGCTGACCTCGTTTTTTTCAATGTCTTTGAAATTGATCTTTTGATATTTCTTTTCATCTGTATAAACTGCAGGGCCCGTGAAGGTTGAGTAAAAAGATGACTCACCATCAGGCTTGTTGCCGTCTCTTACCAATTGAACATACAACTTGGGCTCAATGCTTTGATTCGTTTGATTGATGACCGTGTGTTTAACGCTCAAATCATATTGGCCTGGATAAAGGGTAAAGGTTTTGATCAAACGCAACCCATCTTTGCCAACGCTGGTGAACTCTATGACGCTGGGTTCTTCGCTTGTTTTTGACTCTTTTGAAGCAACCAACTCCATGTGTGTCTTGTGATTTGGTAAATCGCTTGTGTTGCTTGCAATCAATCCAGTTTGAGCCATGTAAACTCGATTTGGAGACTGTTCCAAGAGTGTGATGTTCTCTGTCGGATTTTTTTGATCCACTTGTTTGAGGAACCGAGTCTTGACAACCGATGCGCCTTCCGAACTGATCGTCAGTTCAAGAACATCATTTTTAAGAACATATGTTTGTTGTGCGGCTTGTGTTTTGTTCTCGCCTTGCGCAATGAGTTCCGTTGGCGCTTTATCACCCACAACTGGAACTTGCGCGTTCGTACCCTGAGCATTGGGCGTTTTTGTTGCCTGAACTTGCTCTTGCTTTGGAGGGAAAAATGTCGGTTTTTGACCGTTATAAATTTGCCATTGGTCCCACAATAGAACCATTGAAAAGCCAAAAACAACCCAAATCACCGTTCTTTTAATATCGTTCATAGCTTTACCAAGTGTTACTTCTTTTTTTGTGGAACCAAATCAACTCCACCCACATTGAATGGGTTGCAGCGACAAATTCGTTTAACCGTTAAATATGAGCCTTCTAGCATTCCGTGACTCCTCAATGCTTGAATGGAATATTCAGAGCAAGAAGGGTAAAAACGGCACGATGGCG
>CAIPII010000213.1 GCA_903865035.1 uncultured Burkholderiales bacterium
AAAAATCTTTCAGCATGTTCAACGGATACTGGAACCATTGATGTGTTCAGCGTTTTTGCTTCAAGTACTCTGTCCATGAGAGCGCTTGGGCATCTTTTTTGGCCAATTGAGGCTCAAGCTGTTTTTGGGTAAAGTCGTTTTTGAGTGATTCAAGGGGCCAATCGATGCCCAAATCGGGATCATTCCATTGAAGACTGTGTTCGTACTCTGGGTGCCAGTAGTCAGTGGTTTTGTAGAGAAACTCGGCATGATCTGAGAGGACCAAAAAGCCATGCGCCAAACCTTCAGGCACCCACAATTGTTTTTTGTTTTCACCACTCAAATGGAAACCCACCCAATGTCCAAAGGTGAATGACTCACTTCTCAAATCCACGGCCACATCAAACACTTCCCCAGACGCCACACGAACCAGCTTACCTTGAGCCTTGGGGTCTTGAAAATGCAAACCCCTTAATACGCCCTTGGCTGACTTGGAGTGGTTGTCTTGCACAAATGTCGCGTCAATCCCAGTGGCTTGGTTGAAATCTCTTTGATTGAAACTTTCAAAAAAGAAACCCCTTTCATCCCCAAACACTTGGGGCTCCAAGATCAAAACGCCTTCAATCGACGTGTGTGTGACCTTATAAACCATGGTGTTTGGACTTCAAGAGTCCTAGGAGGTATTGACCATAGGCGTTTTTGACCAGAGGGTAGGCCAATCGCTCGAGGGCCTCATCATCGATCCAGGACTTGGCGTGGGCGATTTCCTCTGGACAAGCTACCATCAGGCCTTGCCTCTTTTGTAGAGTTGAGATAAGTCCAGCCGCCTCGTGCAAGCTGTCAAATGTTCCCGTGTCCAGCCATGCATAGCCACGCCCCATGATTTCAACATTTAAGCGACCTTGCTCAAGGTAGAGTCGGTTCAGATCGGTGATCTCTAGCTCTCCTCTGGCTGAGGGCTTGATGTGGGCTGCCAGGGCACAGACTTGTTCGTCGTAAAAATAAAGGCCTGTGACTGCGTAATTGGATTTGGGCTCTTTAGGCTTTTCCTCGATCGAGAGCGCTGTCATATTTTGATCAAAATCCACCACTCCGTAACGCTCGGGATCATGTACATGGTAAGCAAAAACACTTGCACCTTGGGTTTTGGCATTCGCTGAACCCAAGAGTTTGGCTAAGTCGTGTCCATAAAAGATGTTATCGCCAAGAACAAGGGAGCTTGGGTGATGGCCAACGAAGTGCTTGCCAATCAAAAAGGCTTGAGCGAGCCCGTCGGGTGACGGTTGAACCGCGTATTCAAAGTGCATGCCCCACTGAGAGCCGTCTCCCAAGAGCTCTTGAAATCTGGGGGTGTCTTGAGGCGTGGAGATCACTAAGACCTCACGAATATCACTTAGCATCAAGGTGCTCAAGGGATAGTAGATCATTGGCTTGTCAAAAACAGGCAGTAATTGCTTGGACACCGCTTGTGTCATAGGGTACAGGCGAGTGCCTGAACCACCGGCCAAGATGATGCCTTTTCTAGACAATGAAGTCATGAGATTGATTGAAGTGTATAAAACTCCATTCTATCTGCTGTCTATTCTTGATGTTCATCTCAAAAACTCAGGTAAGAAGCCATTTTTTATAGCAACCATGATTCCTGCCAAACACACGGCACCCTGTAGGGGATTTTTTCCTGTTAGCTGACACTAGGAAAGGATCTATTCGATTTAGATGATAGCTTGGAATTAAGAGAAATCTTGCTGAGAGCCATCTTTGATGAACACATCAGAAAGTGCACCTACTACTCATAGATCGTTATCAATTCAGGTGTAACAAGGTTCACATGAGCGTAACTAATCCAAAGAATCTGCTCCCCAAATGGTGAACTATTTCCAGTAAGAAAAAAACTACGGATTGTTTGCAAAAAACAGTAGGCAAGG
>CAIPII010000214.1 GCA_903865035.1 uncultured Burkholderiales bacterium
AAAAGCACGCATAGTGTGGCCAAATGTGAGAGCTGATGGGTCAAGTGGTCAATCCACTTGGAGAGCTTGAGTAATGCGTTCATGCAAATCTGTCCTTAGTGCTTCAAGTGAAAGGCGATCAAGCCTGCCTGTTGAAAATGGCCCTCCTAGGGGGCTCATTCAATCAGGCGAACCTTAGATTTTAAACCGCCGCAGGGCCTTTGGGCATTAAGAGCGGCATTTGCCCCCTTGTGAGACCCAAGATGTGCGTCCTCATGGGCTCAAAAGTGGCTGAAACTGTCTTGAAGCTGACAAAAGTCAGTCCATCGGTCTCAAGTTGCATTTTGATGCAGAATCGGTCCTTGTTTAAAGGGGTTTTGAAGGAATCACAAAACCCATGCTTTCCTAAAAAACTTAAAAGTTGACTAGGGTATTACCTATTTCGCTTTTGACCCAGACTTTCAATGATGATGGTTTTGGGTGATCCATTTATTT
Organism: uncultured Burkholderiales bacterium; assembly: GCA_903865035.1. Taxonomy (GTDB): domain Bacteria; phylum Pseudomonadota; class Gammaproteobacteria; order Burkholderiales; family Burkholderiaceae_C; genus Limnohabitans. The sequence continues at coordinate 475 of CAIPII010000214.1, forward strand.
ACCAATCTCGGAGTCCGATATGCAGCAGTTAAAGATGAACGTCAATCAAAAAGAGGTGATCTTGAATGTGGAGCCCAACACCTTGCTTGTGCAGGCCCTCAGAGAGTCTTTGCATTTGACTGGAACCCATGTGGGTTGTGACACCGCTCAGTGTGGAGCATGCACTGTGTTGATGGATGGCGCGAGCATCAAGTCATGCAATGTTTTGGCGCTTCAAGCCCAGGGCTCACACATCACCACCATCGAGGGTTTGGCTCAAAAGGATGGAACACTGCACCCCATGCAAGCTGCGTTCAAAGAGTGTCATGGCTTGCAGTGCGGGTTTTGCACGCCAGGCATGGTCATGAGTGCGGTCGATCTGTGCACTCGCCACCCCAACGCCGATGAGGCTCAAATTCGCGAGCAGCTCGAAGGCAATTTGTGCCGCTGCACAGGGTATCAAAACATTGTCAAAGCCGTCCAAATGGGTGCGGCCAATATGAAGTGAGCTCAAGCTCTGAGTTGAGCGCATGGTTTTCGTTTGAGTTTGTAAGCAATTTATAAAAATACGACCGGGAGACAAGTCATGGGTGCATCTGATTTTTCCAATTTACCTCACATCGGTGAGTCTGTTCGTCGCAAAGAGGACTACCGATTTTTAACGGGTGCTGGGCAATACACCGATGACATTGATTTGCCCAACATGACGCATGCTTATTTTGTTCGCTCACCCCATGCGCATGCCAAGGTGCTATCGGTCAACACGGAGGCTGCGCTCAAATCTCCCGGTGTGATCGAGGTCTTCACCGGTCGGGATGTTCAAGGCGACAAGATCAATGGGTTGCCCTGCGGCTGGTTGATCACCAGCACAGATGGCCAGCCCATGAAAGAGCCGGCTCACCCGATATTGGCCTTGGACCGTGTTCGTTATGTGGGAGACCATGTGGCGATGGTGGTGGCTGAGACCTTGGAGCAAGCTCGCGCAGCGGCTGAATTGGTGGAGGTTCATTATGAAGAACTGCCAAGCGTCGTTGACGTGGCGCAAGTGAGCGCCAAGGGCGCCAATCTCCCCGTCTTGCACCCAGAGGCACCTGATAATTTGTGCTACCACTGGGCGATTGGGGACAAGGCGCAAGTCGATGAGGCTTTCAAGCACGCTCACCACGTCACCAAACTCGATTTGGTCAACAACAGATTGGTGCCCAATGCCATGGAGCCCAGAGCTGCCATTGGCTCCTACAACCGTGCCAATGACGAGTACACCTTGTATGTCTCCAATCAAAATCCACACGTTGAGCGCTTGTTGATGACTGCCTTTGTGATGGGTTTGCCTGAGCACAAAGTGCGCGTGATCGCGCCCGATGTGGGGGGCGGCTTTGGGTCCAAAATTTACTTGTACGCTGAGGATGTGTGCTTGACTTGGGCTTCTAAAAAACTCAACCGCAACATCAAATGGAATTGCGAGAGAGGTGAGGCCTTTTTAAGCGATGCGCATGGCAGAGATCACGTCAGCCACGCTGAGATGGCAATGGACAAAGAGGGTCATTTTTTGGCACTCAGGGTTCACACGAACGCCAATTTGGGCGCTTACTTGTCGACCTTTGCAACTGCTGTACCAACCATTCTTTATGCCACTTTGTTGTCAGGCCAATACAAAACACCTCAAATCCACGTTGAGGTCGATGCATGGTTCACCAACACTGCACCCGTTGATGCTTACCGTGGTGCAGGTCGACCTGAGGCCACCTATCTTTTAGAGCGTTTGGTCTCGCGTGCCGCTTGGGAGATGGGCATGAGGCAAGATGAGATTCGCTCCAAAAACTTCATCCAACAGTTCCCCTATCAAACGCCAGTGGCCTTGCAGTATGACGTTGGAGATTTTCATGCATGCATGAGCCAAGCGCAACAAAAAGCAGATGTTTCCGGATACGCCAAACGCAAAGCGGATTCACAGGCAAGAGGAATGTTAAGAGGGGTGGGCTATTCCAGCTACATTGAGGCTTGTGGCATTGCGCCAAGCAACATTGCAGGAGCGCTGGGAGCTCGTGCCGGTCTCTTTGAGTGCGGTGAGGTAAGGGTTCACCCAACGGGAAGCGTCACCGTGTTCACAGGCTCACACAGCCATGGACAAGGGCATGAGACGACTTTCGCGCAAGTTGTGGCGGCTCGCTTGGGCCTATCGGTTGAGCAAGTCGATGTTGTTCACGGCGACACGGGGCGTGTGCCTTTTGGTATGGGAACCTATGGGTCTCGCTCCATCTCGGTTGGTGGTGCTGCCATCATGAGAGCCCTGGACAAGATTGAGACCAAAGCCAAAAAAATTGCTGCTCATTTGCTTGAAGCCAGTGATGTTGACATTGAATTCAAAAATGGTGAGTTCACCGTCAAAGGCACGGACAAAAAGGTGACTTTTGGACAGGTCGCACTCACCGCTTACGTGCCCCACAATTACCCGCTGGATAAATTGGAGCCGGGCTTGAATGAGACGGCGTTCTACGATCCCACGAACTTCACCTTTCCTGCAGGCACTTACATTTGTGAGGTCGAGATCGACCCCCAAACGGGTGTGACCCGCGTGGACCGTTTCACAGCAGTCGATGACTTTGGCACCATCATCAACCCCATGATTGTTGAGGGTCAAATTCACGGTGGATTGGTCCAAGGCATTGGTCAAGCGCTGTTGGAGAACTGTGTCTATGACCGCGAGACAGGTCAGTTGCTCACAGGCTCCTTCATGGACTACACCATGCCCAGGGCAGACGATTTCCCACATTTTGAGATTGGACACGTGTGCACGCCTTGCACCCACAATCCCTTGGGAACCAAGGGGTGTGGAGAGGCTGGAGCCATCGGCTCTCCTCCAGCCGTGATCAATGCGGTGCTAGACGCTTTGGCCCCGTTGGGTGTCAAGGACTTGGACATGCCCGCAACGCCACACAGGGTTTGGGCGGCCATTCAAAAAGCAAGTCACGCTTGAGTGATAATATTGTTTAAACCTATCCGTTATTGAGAGCATCAAACATGTACGCATTTACCTACGAACGCCCCCACTCATTGAGTGATGTTGCTAAATTGATCGAACACGGCTCTCAGCCTTTGGCTGGAGGGCAAACTTTGCTGGCCTCCATGAAGCAGCGCTTGGCCAGTCCGGAGGCATTGGTGGATTTGTCACAAGTTGCCGAACTCAAAGGCATCAAGCTCAATGGCTCCTCATTGGTCATCGGTGCCATGAGCCGCCATGCCGAAGTCGCCAGCAATGAGTTGGTGATCAAGCACATACCTGCTTTGGCTGATTTGGCAGGTCACATTGGCGACAAGCAAGTGCGTGCCATGGGCACGATTGGCGGCTCTGTGGCCAATAACGATCCTTCGGCTTGTTATCCCAGTGCTGTTTTGGCCTTGGGTGCAAAAGTGCACACCAATCGCCGCATCATCAACGCCAACGACTTTTTCTTGGGCATGTTCTCAACCGCTTTGGAGAGTGGTGAAATCATCACTGCCATCGAGTTCCCAATCCCCAAGAAGGCTGTTTATTTGAAGTTCAAGCAGCAAGCTTCTCGCTTTGCGATGGTGGGCATTTTCTTGGCTCAAACGGCTGAGGGTGTGCATGTGGCCGTCACGGGCGCGAGCTCTCAAGGTGTGTTCAGACACGCTGGCTTAGAGGCTGCACTGAACAAGAGCTTCACCGTTGAGTCGGCTGCCTCGGTTGCAATTGATGCGAGCGATTTGAACGCAGACATTCACGCCTCAGCTGAGTACCGCGCACATTTGATCAGCGTTCAAACACAGCGAGCGGTGAAATACTTGCTCTAAATGATCTCCATTGATGCACTGATCCTCGCCTTGAAAGAGGTGGGGTATGAGGCCGATCGCCGATTGGCCACAGCCGTTTTTTTAGCCCTGAAACTTCAAAGGCCCTTGCTTTTAGAGGGTGAGCCAGGGGTTGGCAAGACCGAACTCGCCAAGGCGCTAGCCAAAGTGCTCCATCGCGACTTGGTGCGACTGCAGTGCTACGATGGGCTTGAGCTCAGAGAGGCTTTGTACGAATGGAATTACGCGGCTCAAATGCTTCACATGCGAGCCGCTCAGGCTCAAGCGGCCACCAGCACCGAGGGCCTTGAGCAAGAGGTCTACCAGCCCAAATACCTCATACGACGTCCATTGCTTCAAGCCTTGGAGGCGCCACTTCCTGGTGCTGTGCTCTTGATCGATGAGGTGGACCGCGCAGACGAGCCTTTTGAGGCTTTTTTGCTCGAGTATTTGGGAGAGTATCAGGTGAGCATCCCAGAACTTGGAACGATCAAGGCCATGAGTACGCCAGTCACCATCTTGACCAGCAACAGGACTCGGGAGTTGAATGACGCGGTCAAGCGCAGGTGCTTGTACCATTGGATGGATTATCCTGAGCGAGAAAGAGAACTTGAGATCATCCGCTCTCAAGTGCCAACGGCCAGCGTTCAGTTGACCGAGCAAATTTCAAAATTTGTAGAAAAACTCAGATCTGCTCCTTTTGCAGACGCTTTCTCTCGCAGCCCAGGCATAGCAGAGAGTGTTGAGTGGGCGCGTGCTTTGGTCGCCCTTGACACCTTGAACATCGACCCTGAGGTGGTCTCAGACACTGCGGGCATACTGTTCAAGCAGCGCGAAGACGTGGAGGCCCTCTCTCCCATGGTGGACTCTTTGCTGGCCCCTTGATGGGCTCATGCTTTGAGCTTTTGTGCTTTTAAGATGAAAGCACTCTCTTTTTTTGACTCAAACTTCATCACAAGCCTCATGCAACTAGGTGACGCAAGACACGGCAAATGGCCACAAAACATGGTCGGCTTCGCTCGAGCGCTCAGGCGTGCGGGTGTGGGTGTGGACAGCCGAAAAATATCACTGGC
>CAIPII010000215.1 GCA_903865035.1 uncultured Burkholderiales bacterium
AGGTTTTCCATCAAAAATGTAGGATTTAGTGTCTTATTTTGACCTTCTGATCTCGTAAAACCAGTAACGCTTTCATTTGAGTTGGCGCTTTGGCTCAAAGGACGTTTACTGCTTGTGAAGAAGCTTTACAAGAATTCAATTGGATCAGTGGTTTTGAGACCCGCGGTGTGCCCAAGCGGTGGTGTGATTTTCAACAAAGCTAAAGAGCTCATACATGACCATGGCCATGGCACCCACCACCACCAAGCCCGCAAAGGCAAGTCCCATTTGCATGGCCGATCCCGCGGAGATCAGCAAGTAGCCAATGCCCTCGTTGGCAGCGGTCATCTCAGAGACCGTGGTGCCCACGAAAGCCAGTGTAATGGCCACTTTCAAGGAGGCAAAAAAGTAAGGCATGGAGCGGGGCAAACCCACTTTGACCAACACATCCCACCTCTTGGCGCCAAGCACCCTTAAAACGTCTTCCAGTTCAGGCTCAAGGGTGGCAAGGCCCGTGGCGATGTTCACCGTGATGGGAAAGAAGCTGATCAAAAAAGCCGTCAAAATGGCCGGGCCAATGCCAATTCCAAACCAAACCACCAAGATGGGCACAAAGGCGGCTTTGGGCAAAGCGTTGAAGGCCGTCATCAAAGGATAGGCGGCGGCATAAGCCAAGCGAGAGCTTCCAATCACAAATCCCAAAAGCACACCCACCACAATGGCGATGCCAAACCCGGCCATGGTGACCCAAAAGGTCCTCCATGCGTGCGCCGCAATGACGCCTTTGAACTCAATGAGTTGGGAGAGGATGCGAAGGGGACTGGGAAAGATGAATTCAGAGACATCAAAGGCAGAGCAGATCAATTGCCACAGCAAAATGGTCACAATCAAAAGGATCCAAGGGGAGCTTTGCTCTAGTTGCTTTGAATTCATGGCGTGTTGAGGTGGGGTTTTTTATTGAATTCAGGTGGTCAGTGGCGTGTTGGAGCGAATGGCTCCAATGTGGCCCCTGAGTTCATGGACGATGTCAGCAAATTCGGGTGTGTAGGTGAGCTCCAAATCTCTGGGTCTGGGGAGCTCAATCTCGCGCCTGACAATGAATCGCCCAGGACTCTTTGACATCACGTAAACGGTGTCTGCCAAAAACACCGACTCTCTCAAATCGTGTGTCACCAAAATCACGTTGAAACGTTGCTCGGTCCACAAGTCTCTCAAAATGCACCACAACTCCTCACGAGTGAATGCATCCAAAGCGCCAAAAGGCTCATCCAACAAGAGCATTTTGGGCTCATGAATCAAGGCCCTGCAAATGCTGGCCCTTTGTTGCATGCCGCCAGAGAGTTGCCATGGGTATTTGCGCTCATAGCCACCCAAGCCCACGCGCTTTAAGAGTTCGCAAGCGCGGTGCTCATACTCGGCTTTCTTTTCCTTGAAGTGTTCTCTGTAAGGCTCCACGATCTCTAGGGGCAAGAGCACGTTGTCAAGGGTTGTTCTCCAAGGCAAGAGGGATGGCGCTTGAAAGGCCATGCCTGAAATCTTCAACGGTCCCGTGACCTCTTTGCCCTCGACCTTGATCACACCCTTGGAGGGGCGTCTGAGGCCAGTGGTGAGTTTCATGAAAGTGGATTTACCGCAACCGGAGGGGCCCACCAAAGCGATGAACTCGCCTGACTTGACCTCAAGGTTGATGGCCTCAACGGCGAACTGTTGTTGGGCCAACAGCTCTTCGTTGTAGGCCAGCCAAACGTCCTGAAAGGATACGAAGCTTTCCTGAGAGGAATCGCTCATTTGAGTTTGGGTAAAACGTTGAGCTCTTTGGCGCTTGGCAAGTAAGCAGGGGTCCAAACTGCATCAGGATTGACACGGGTTTTGGTGGCAAAGGCATCTGAGACTTGGCTGGCCATGAGACTCAGGCGAGGCATGTTGACTTGACCAAAACCTTCAGTGTGAGCGTCGGGTGAATTGATCACTGTGTTCAGTGCCAATTGCAAGCGACGAACCTCAAGTGGAACGTTGATGATGCCGTCGCGAGCTTTAACGGTTTCAATGGCTTGTTGTTGGTTGGCAAAGATATCCTTCATGCCAAGCGCAAAAGCTCTGAGGAAGGCTTTGGCTGCAGCGGGATTTTCTTTCAAGAATTTGGGAGACGCGATGATGGCGTTTCCGTATAGTTTCACGCCGTAGTCGGGGTACTGGAGCACGACAACGTCTTCAGCTTTGACGCCACGCGCTTCAATGTTCAAGAGTGAGGTGAAAGTAAAGCCAGTGATCGCATCCAAGTCACCTTTGACCAGCATGGTCTCACGCAGTGTGGGATCCATGGCCGTCCAAGTCACATCGGTGATGTTGTTGGCTTTGGCAAAGAGGGGGAAGGCTCTGCGGCCTGCATCGAAAACGGGTGCCCCTAATTTTTTACCAATGAGGTCTGAGGGCTTTTTGATGCCTGATTTTTTTAACGCCATCACGGATGCGGGCGTGTTGTTGTACACCATCATGATGGCCACAGGCTTATTGGGCGCATCGGGGTTGTTGGCGTGAAACTCCATGAGTGAGGCCAAGTCAGCAAAACCCATGTCGTATGAGCCTGAAGCCACGCGGGTCACCGTTCCACCTGAGCCGTTTCCGGTGTCAACCGTGACGTCTAATTTTTCATTTTTGAAGTAACCCTTTGACTCGGGAACCAAGAACAAAGCAGCAGGACCTTCAAATCTCCAATCCAATTGGAATTTAACAGGTGTGTTTTGAGCCATGGACAGCGCACCGGTCATTGTGAGTGCGAGCGCCAAAGTGGCTTTGAGTTTAGAAAAATGCAATTTCATGACTGACTCCAAAGTTTTTTAATTAAACATCTCAAGCAATTTCGGTGCCCAATGGATACGCGCAAAAGAGGTTGGTCGATTCAAAGTGGTGCATTGAAAATTCCAATGTCGCTTTAAATCTAGAGCCTTTGAACCAAATCATCCAAAACAGTGCATTGATTTTGGATTGATCCAGTTTGGTGCCATTTCCAGTTTAGCGCAACACTGGGGAGAGATTTTGCACTAATTTTGGATGTTTTTTGGTTTCTGAGCTTGGGGCTCGCTCATTAAGTCGTAAAGTGTTCGGGCCACCACTTGGGTGGCCTTCAGTAAGTCGCTCAGCAAGAGTCGCTCATCGGCGCGCTTGGCCCTGGACTCCAGAACCGTTCGAGGACCTGCTCCGTAGATCACGCCTGGGACGCCATGCTCTGCGTAGAGGCGCACATCGGTGTAGAGTGGAGTGCCAACGGCGGGGATGACTTCACCAAAAACGGTGTGAGCGTGTTTTTGCAAACCTTCAATGAGTGGTGCTTGAGCCGCCTGGGGTTTCATGGACTCGGCCAGCAGCATGCGCTTGATCTCCACTTTGATGGGCTCTTGGCTGGGGTGCAAGGTGTTGAAGTGCTCGATGGCATTTTGAATGGTTGCGCGAATGGATTGCTCCACTGAGCTCGAGTCCTCCTCGGGGATCATGCGTCGATCGAGTTTGAAGCTCACACGGCCAGGCACAACGTTCGTATTTGTACCCCCTTGAATGGTGCCTACGTTGAGGTATGGGTGTTGGATGCCAACGATCCCAGAGGTGATGGCTTTGTAATCCTCGTTCAATGCATACAAAGCATTCAGAACATGGGTTGCGGCTTGAAGTGCATCTGAGCCCGATTGTGGAATGGCTGCATGAGCCATCTTGCCTTGAAGGGTCACCTCCATTTGCAAGCAACCATTGTGAGCGGTCACCACTTCATAGCTAAAGCCCGCTGCGAGCATTAAATTGGGTTTCGTGAGTTGGTGTTTGAGCAGCCACCCTGGTCCAAGCTCTCCTCCAAATTCCTCGTCATAGGTGAAATGCAACTCCACTTGTCCCAAGGGAGGCGCAAACGAGCCTTGCGCTTTGCCATCGGTGAGTGTCTCGCTCAAGCTCTTGAGGGCCCTTAGGGCAAAGGTGAAGGTGGAGAAATCTGATTTGCTCACAGCACTGGCTCTGCCATACAAATAACCATCCTCGATTTGTGCACCGTATGGGTCATGTTCCCAACCCTCTCCAGGTGGGACGACATCGCCATGAGCGTTCATGGCGAGAGTGATGCCCCATGGAGACTTCAATTGAAGTGGCTCTTGGTCCTGGGGACCTTGGGGACTGAAAGATTGGCGAACAATCAAATTGGTGATGGATTCAAGTCCTGCTGCTTTGACCACTTCGGTTGGAACCGAATGATGCTCTGCAGAAAACCCCATGTCTTTGAGCATCAAAGAGGTTTGCTCAGCATGTGGAGCGTTTTTACCTGGAGGCGTGTCTGTTGGAATTCTCACCAAAGCTTGTAAAAATTTGACTTGCTCTTCAAAGTGATTTTGAACCCATTGGTCCAATTGTTCGTAAGGTGTCATAACGTGGCCTGAAGGGGTTTACGGGTCTAGTGCTGGGCTTGATTCAGTGAATGAAGCGTCAAGATGAGTGCTTCATAAGCGAGTTGCATGTCATCCGTTGTGGTTGACTCCAAAGGGTTGTGGCTGATGCCAGCATTTTGGCCTCTCACAAAGAGCATGGCTTGGGGGAGGATGTCGTGGATCTTCATGGCGTCATGACCCGCTCCGCTTGGGAGCTCAATCACCTTGAGCCCCAGAGTTTGGATCGCCGCTTGCCAATGGGACTTGAGGGCCTCGGAGCTTGGAGCAGCGCTCACGCTCAAATTCTCTTTGAGCTCCAGTTGAACGCCCCTGCGCTCGCAAATGCGTTCGGCTTCTTTGAGCACCTCTATGCACAATGCATCCCTTTGCGCATTGTTGGGTGCTCGCATGTCAAGACTCAAGTTCACTCGGCCGGGCACCACGTTGATGGAGCCGTTGGGAACCTCAAAAATGCCCATGGTGGCGACACTGTCAAGATCCTTGGCAGCTCTTGCCTCCATGTAAAGCGCCAGCTCAGCAGCTGCACACGCTGCATCCTTGCGATTCTTCATGGGCGTGGTGCCTGAGTGAGAAGCCATTCCTTTGATGGAGCCCACAAAGCGCTTGGAGCCATTGATTGAGGTCACAAGTCCTAGAGGGGCATTCAAGGCATTGAGCACAGGGCCTTGTTCGATGTGAACTTCCAAAAAGCCAAGGTATTGTTTGGGGTCGCGCTCAATGGAGGGGATTTGGCTTGGATCCAAGCCAGCTTGGCGCATCGCCTCTTGCAGCGTGACGCCCTGGGCGTCTTTTTGTTCGAGCCACTCGGGTTTGAATTGACCTGTGAGTGCGCTTGAGGCCAAGAAGGTGGCTGGAAAGCGCTGTCCCTCTTCTTCAGCAAAAGCCACCACCTCGATGTTGAAACCCAGGCGAAGGTGTTGCTCCCTCAAAGTCTTGACCGCGGCAATGCCGCAAAAGATGCCCAGTCGCCCGTCGTACTTGCCAGCATTTCTGACCGTGTCGTAGTGCGAGCCCATGAGCAATGTTTTTGCACCATTTGAGGCGTTGGACAGCGCTCGGTAGACACCAATCACATTGCCCACAGCATCTTGGCTCACCTCATCAAATCCAGATTCTTTCATCAGCTCTTCGAGGTGGGATGCGCATTGGCGGTGAGCTTTTGAGAGATAGGTCACGGTCAACACAGGTGGCGTTGAAGCTTCATGTTCGCTGTACTGGGCCAAATCTTCGTGCCAGTCCCAGATCATCTCGCCAATCAATGGAGATGAGTTCATTTTTTCATTCAAGCGAATCTCAGCAATGCGATGGATGTTTCGAATGGCCTCTGCCAGCTCAAAATCCCTGGGGTTGGACAATCTTCTCTCAAGCGTTTGGATGATCTCTGTGCGGGTGAGCCCAAGACCCCTTGGGCCACGCACGGCCAAAATGAAGCCAAAACCAAAACGTGCCCGGTAGGATTGATTCAAATGAGTCAGTGCCGCGTATTCCTCGGCGCTGCAATAGGCCAAGCCAGCTTTTTGCTGTTCGTTTTGAGAGTCTGGTGTCAATGAGGGATCAATTTGTGCTTTCCCAGTCAATTCAGGGTGAGCGTTGATCAAAGCCAATTTTTGCGCTTCACTGCACAGATCCAACACCTGGACCAGAGCCATCTTGAAAGCATGCACGCTTGCGAAGGGCCTCTTTTCAAGAGCGGCCATCACAATCCAGTCCGAGTGCTCATACAGCCCCGATAAGCCAGCAGGACCGGCCAGAAGTTGTTCGGGACTTGATCGATTGAGATCTTCGAGAGTGAGTGGCATGGATGAACAGTTCAGATAGGAAGGGGTGAAGTTGAGGCTTAGCCCATCGGGTGATGAGCTCTCCAATGGTTGGCAATGTCGATTCTCTTGCAAACCCACACACGGTCGAATTTGGCAATGTGGTCCAGGAATTTTTGCAACGCAACAATTCGCCCTGGTCGCCCGAGGAGCCTGCAATGCATGCCCACGCTCATCATTTTAGGGGACTCCTCGCCTTCGGCATACAAGGCATCAAAGGAGTCGCGCAAATAGATGAAGAAATCTTCTGCCTGAGAAAATCCTTGCGGTAGTGAAAACCTCATGTCGTTGCAGTCCAGCGTATAGGGCACGATCAAATGGGGTTTGATGTGATCATGGGAGTCTTTGACTTGCATCCAAAAGGGCAGATCATCCCCGTAGTAGTCACTGTCGTAGGCTACCCCGCCTTGATCGAGCAAAAGCCGTCTGGTGTTGGGGCTGTCGCGCCCGGTGTACCAGCCGATTTGAGTGGCGTCAGTGATGGCTTTGATGCCGTCAAGTCCCAGGCGAATGTGCTCTCTTTCCTCGTGCTCAGGCATGTTTTGGTAATGCACCCATCTGTAAGAGTGACAAGCGATTTCATGCCCGAGTTCGACCAAAGCGTGAGCCAGTTCTGGATGCCTTTGTAGGGCCATGGTCACTCCAAACACCGTCAGAGGCAAACTGCGCTTTTCAAATTCTTTCAAGATTCGCCAAACCCCCACCCTTGAGCCGTATTCATAAATGCTCTCCATGCTCAAGTGGCGATCGGGATAAGTGGCCGGATTGAACATTTCCGACAAAAACTGCTCACTGCCTGCGTCACCGTGAAGGACTGAGTTCTCGCCGCCTTCTTCATAATTCAAGACAAATTGAACAGCGATTTTGGCTCGATTGGGCCAGTTGGCATGAGGTGGGTGCTTGGCGTAGCCCACCAAATCTCTGGGGTATGAGAGGGTGCTGTCGTAGGTTTTCATGGGTGCTTGAAGGGTGCTGTTGCCTTTTTGGGGTGCCGATGTTGCGAGCCTGATGCGCAATGTTAACTGAGCTCCAAGATGATTCAAGCAAAAAATAAACCTAAAATGAAGGCATTCAAATCGCCTCTTGCATGTTCAAGCCAAGAGATTTCAGATCCATACCCCTTGAGGATTCCTTTTTATGGGACTTAGCACACACGTTTTAGACACCATGAATGGGCGTCCAGCATCTGGCATGAAGGTTGCACTCTTTGAGTTGATCAATGGGCAATACGAGTTGCTGCAAGAGCATGTGCTCAACGCAGATGGTCGAGTGCAAGGCGGTTTGATCGACAACGACCACTTGAAGGTGGCTCAATACAGACTCACCTTTGAGGTTGCCAGTTATTTCAAAGGCTTGAAGATTGAGCTCCCTGAGCCCAATTTTTTAAACCTGGTGAGCTTGGATTTTGGTGTTGCCAACCCCAAAGAGCATTATCATGTGCCTTTGCTGGTGAGTCCTTGGAGTTATTCAACTTACCGCGGATCCTAAAATCGACCTTGAAAATTATTTTTTTTGTCGCTGGCTTTCTTTTCATTTGAACTTTATTTGTACCGATCATGACCCAAGTTACCAACACTGTTCGCTTCGTTTTGGACTCTCAAATTGTTGAGGTCAAGGGCGAGCGAAGAACCACCACAGTCCTAGACTATTTGCGCGAAGAAATGCGCAAAACAGGCACCAAAGAGGGGTGCGCCGAGGGCGATTGTGGTGCGTGTGTGGTGCTGGTAGGTGAGTTGAACGCGCAAGGCACGGGAGTGGATTACGTCCCCGTTAACAGTTGCATTCAATTGCTGCCCACTTTGGATGGCAAATCCCTCAAAACGGTTGAGAGCTTGACCCACGCCGATGGCCACATGCACCCCGTTCAAGAGGCGATGGTGGCCTGCCATGGTTCGCAATGTGGATTTTGCACACCTGGCATCGTGATGAGTTTGGTTCACATGGTTCAAAAAAATCAGTCTCCATCGAGAATTGAAATCACCGATGCTTTGAGTGGAAACTTGTGTCGTTGCACGGGCTACAAGCCCATCATTGATGCAGCTCAAATGGCTTGTCAGTCCAAGGACCGACTGAGTTTTGATGACTCCAAAGAGGTTGAATTGCTCAAAGAGATTCGTCGCTCTGAGCACCCCACCATGAGCCTAGAAGGTGAGATCATTGTGCAGCCCGTGGTGAGGACCAGAAAGGGCAATGAGTTTGTCTCGCCTGCCACTTTGATGGAAGTTGCGCACTACATGGTGGAGCATCCTGAGGCCACACTTTTGGCTGGAAGCTCTGAGATCGGTCTTCAAGTCAACAAAGAATTCAAACGCCCCGATCACATCGTTTATTTGGGCAATGTCAAGGAGTTAAAGGGCATCAATGCCACGGCCTCTGTTTGGCGCATTGGTGCCATGGAGTCGATCGAATCGGTGAAGGATTATTTCGCTCATGATCTGCCTGATTTTTCTGAAGTGTTGCGCCGCTTTGGTTCGCCCCCAATTCGCGCCACCGCAACTTTGGCAGGCAACATTGCCAACGGCTCACCCATTGGTGACAGCATGCCTTGCTTGATGGCTTTGTCCACCGAATTGGTGCTGAGGCACGGCAAAGAAACAAGACGTGTGAAATTGGATGAGTTTTATGTGGGCCAGAAAAAAACCGTCTTAAAGCCTGGCGAGTTCATTGAAGCCATTGAAATTCCAAAATTAAAACCCAACCAGCATTTCATGGCTCACAAAGTGAGTAAGCGCTTTGAGCAAGATATTTCTGCAACGTGTGCCGCCTTGAGTTTTGAGTTGCACGATGGGCGCATCAAACACGCCAAATTGGCATACAACGGCCTGGCTCCATCTCCATGTCGAGCACCCAAAATCGAAAAGGTTCTAGAAGGACGCATGGTGGGAGAGGTTTCTGCAGATGAGATCGATCAAGCCATTTCTCAGAGTTTCGTTGCTCGCGATGGTTTGCGTGCAACTTGGAAATACCGTTCTTTGGTCGCAAGAAATCTGGTGATCAAATTCATTGACTCCGTAAAAGTAGAGGAGAGCGCAGCATGAATGCACCTGAAAAAATCAAAGAGTTGATCGGCGCCAATGAGTTGGGGCGCGAATTGATCCATGAGTCGGCGCATTTGCACGTGACGGGTCAAGCTGTCTACACCGATGATGTGCCCGAAGTGGCTGGAACCTTGTATACGGCATTGGTTTTATCGCCAGTTGCGCATGGCGAGTTGATTGGTTTAGGGGTGGACAAGGAGGCATTGTTGAAAGCGCATGGTGTTGTGGCGGTTTACACTGCACATGATATTCCTGGTGAAAACAATTGCGGACCTATTGTTCACGATGACCCCTTTTTGGCCGACGGTCGGGTAGAGTTTTTAGGTCAACCCGTGGCCGTGGTAGTGGCCAGAGAAATGCTTTATGCACGTGAGGCTGCCAAAGGAGCCAAAGTGTTGGTCAAAGAGCTGCCTGCGATTTTGACCATCGAAGATGCGATGGCTCAAAGCTCTTTCATCATGCCCTCCAAGGGCATCACCCGAGGTGAGCCCGATCAAGCGATCAAGAACGCTCCTCACCAATTGAGCGGTCGCACCTATTGTGGCCAGCAAGAGCAGTTCTACCTTGAGGGTCAAATCACCTATGCGGTTCCCAAAGAGGATGGCCAACTGACGCTTTACGTCTCAACCCAACACCCTGATGGCAATCAGCGAGAGGCTGCCTCGGCTTTGAATTTATCCACCCACGATGTGGAAGTGATTTGTAGGCGTTTGGGTGGCGGCTTTGGAGGCAAAGAGGGCAACGCGAGCATCTTCAGTCAAAGCGCTGCATTGGCGGCTTTCAAGCTCAAAAGACCTGTGAAGTTGCGTGCTTGCCGTGATGATGACATGACCATCACTGGCAAGCGGCATGACTTCAGAGCCGATTACGAGGTGGGCTACGATGACGAGGGTCGAATTCTGGGAGTGGACATTCAACTGTACTCTCGTTGTGGCTACAGCACCGATTATTCGGGTCCAGTCAATGACCGCGCTTTGTTGCACATCGACAATTGCTACTATTTGCCCCATTTGAAGGTGATCACATATCGCTGTAAAACGAACATGCAAAGTGCAACGGCTTTCAGAGGATTTGGTGGTCCTCAAGGCATGTTTGCCATTGAGACGGTGATCGAAGAAATTGCTCAGCGCTTGGGCAAGGATCCCTTGGAAGTTCGTTTGTTGAATTTGTACAAAGATCCTTCAATCTCTGGAGACCCTCAGAGCATGACCACTCAGTATGGTCAGCCCATTGAGGACTGGGTTTGCGATGAGTTGATGACTCAGCTTCGAGCCCAAGCCAAGTACGATGAGCGACGTTTGGCTGTGAAAGCTTTTAACGACAAACACACGCATCGCAAACGTGGTTTTTCCTTGGTCCCCTTGAAGTTTGGAATCAGCTTTACAGCCACCATGCTCAACCAAGGCGGAGCACTTTTGAACATCTATCAGGATGGATCGGTGAGTGTGAACCATGGTGGTGTTGAAATGGGGCAAGGCCTCAACACCAAGATGGCTCAGGTGGCTGCGGATGGTTTGGGTATCTCAGTGGATAAAATTCGAGTCACCGCCACAGACACTCAAAAAGTTCCCAACGCCTCTGCCACCGCTGCCTCCAGTGGTGCAGACATCAACGGTGCGGCCATCAACAACGCTTGCCAACAAATGCGCGCTCGCTTGAGTGTTGTGGCCGCCAACATGATGGGAGCCAAGCCTGAGCAAATCAAATTCTCTCAGGACAAAGCTTGGGCAGGCGAACAAAGTGTGGCTTGGAAAGACTTGATCTTGCAAGCATGGCTTGACCGCGTGGGTCTGTCGGTTTCTGGTTTTTACATGACACCTGACATTGCCTACGACTTCCAAACCCTAAAGGGCAGAGCTTTTTATTACTTTTGCTACGGGGCTGCCGTGAGCGAAGTGGAAATCGACACCTTAACTGGCGAGTGGTGGCTCAAAGGCGTGGACATCTTGCACGATGCCGGACGAAGCATCAATCCCGCCATTGACAAAGGGCAAATCGAAGGTGGTTACGTCCAAGGCATGGGATGGCTCACCATGGAGGAGTGCATCTGGAGTCCCAAGGGCAAGCTCTTGACCCATGGGCCAAGCACCTACAAAATTCCCGTCGCAGGCGATATTCCAGAGCACTTCAATGTTGCGCTCTTTGATGGATCGAACATCAAGCCCACGCCCTTCAACAGCAAAGCTGTGGGGGAACCCCCTTTGATGTTGGCTTTGTCCACCTACTTTGCGATCCGAGACGCCGTGAGTGCCACTCAGTCGCATCGCGTGCCATTGCAAATGAGTGCACCAGCCACACCAGAGCGAATTCTCATGTCAGTCGAAGGATTGAAGGCTTAAGAGCCTCAACACTTTTTGTTTAACAAGGGTTCAAAGCGGTGGCCAGACACAGGCAAATATTGTTCGATGCACTGAGTCAGGGTCACAAAGCTGTGTTGGTGTCTGTTCAAGAAGTCAAGGGCTCAGCGCCTCGCGATGAAGGGGCTTGGATGGCCTTGACCGACGACTTGCAATTGATCAACACACTGGGTGGCGGTCAATTGGAGTATCAAGCCATCGCTGAGGCTCAGTCCCTTTTGGAGGAGTCAAAGCCCACTGCCTCCTCTCAGACCCTCACCAAGCGCTATCCTTTGGGACCAAGTTTGGGGCAGTGCTGTGGAGGAGTCGTCCATCTGAATTACAAATTGATTGGTCCCGCTGATCTTGTTGAGCTTGAAGCACAATTGGCACGTGAAGAGCCCGAGTTGGCTCTTTTTGGTGCAGGCCATGTGGGCAAAGCCCTGATAGAGGTGATGTCACAATTGCCATGGCAAGTGACTTGGATCGATTCCAGAGATCATATTTTTCCTGCAAGTGTCCCGCTTGGCGTCAAGGTTGAGCACTCTGAGCCCGTGGCTTTTGCAGTGGACCATTTGCCAGAGCGTACTCATGTGCTCATCATGAGCTTTAGCCATGCAGAGGATCTGGACATCGTGGCGCGTTGTTTGCTTAGAGCCAGGAGTGGTTTTCGCTTTTCCAGTATCGGACTCATCGGAAGTGCAACCAAATGGGCCACCTTTCAGCATCGATTGCTCGAGCGTGGTTTCGCCCAAGCGGAGTTGGATCAGGTGCGCTGTCCCATAGGATTGCCAGGGATTGAGGGCAAAGAGCCCG
Source organism: uncultured Burkholderiales bacterium (assembly GCA_903865035.1). Classification (GTDB taxonomy): domain Bacteria; phylum Pseudomonadota; class Gammaproteobacteria; order Burkholderiales; family Burkholderiaceae_C; genus Limnohabitans. The sequence continues at coordinate 12,411 of CAIPII010000215.1, forward strand.
AGGTCATTGCCGTGGCTGTGGTGGCACAGTTGCTCATGGATGAGAGTCGAGCAGTGGGTAAAGCATTGGGCTGAAATTTTTCAATGACTGGAGTGTTATGAATATCGATCCCTACTATTTGGAGTGGGCGAATTTATTGTTGCGATGGGTGCACGTGATCACTGCGATTGCTTGGATTGGATCGTCTTTCTATTTTGTTTTTCTGGACAACAATTTAGAAAAACCAACGTCGCCAGATTTGCTTGAAAAAGGCGTTGATGGTGCCATGTGGGCGGTGCATGGAGGGGGCTTTTACAACCCCCAAAAATACATGGTCGCACCACCTAAAATTCACACGAAATTGCATTGGTTTTTTTGGGAGAGCTATTCATCTTGGATGAGTGGTTTTGCGCTCTTTACGTTGCTGTATTTGCTCAATGCAAAAACTTACCTTGTAGACCCCTCTGTGATGGCGTGGACGGAAGGCCAAGCAGTCGCCTTGGCGCTTTCTTTTTTGGTTGTGTTTTGGCTCATTTATCACCGCGTTTGCCAAGTTTTCGGATTCAAGAAAAACGGTGAATGGGTGGTGGGTGGCATCATGCTGGTGGTCATCACCTTTGCCTCTTGGCTGGCCTGTCATTGGTTTGCTGGTCGTGCAGCCTTTTTGTTGATGGGTGCCATGATCGCAACCACGATGACGGCCAATGTGTTTTTTGTGATCATTCCGGGTCAACGAAAAGTTGTGACCTCCATGACGACTTCGGTGAAACTGCCGCCTGCTCAATTGGCCATCTACGGCAAGCAAGGTAAGCAAAGGAGCGTGCACAACACCTATTTCACCTTGCCCGTGATTTTTGCCATGCTCAGCAACCATTACAGCTTTTTGTACAGTCACCCCGAGCGATGGATCATTTTGGTGTTGATGATGTTGGCCGGCGCACTCATTCGACAATTTTTTGTGCAACGCCACGGCTATCACGCGGGGAGAGCTAAAAACCCAATGCCATATGCCGTGCTGGGCGTGGTGGTGATTGCAGGGGTGATTGCTTACATGAGGCCTGATCCCATTGAGCCCTCATCGGTTTCTGCATCAACTGAGCAAGTCACTTACGCTGAGGTTCAAAAAATCTTCGAGGCCAGATGCTATTCCTGCCATGGAGCACAAGTGCAAATGAAGAATTTGCGTTTTGACTCTCCAGCCGAAGTGCAAAAGAACGCAGCCAACATGTATCAGCAGTCTGTCGTTTTGGCTCAAATGCCCATGAACAATGCGACGGGCATTACACCTGAAGAACGGCAAACCATCAAGCGTTGGTTCGAGTCAGGCGCACCCACCACACCTTGACCAACTCAAGCACTGGCGGCCAAAGCGCTGGCCAGTGTGTTGTGGTGTGCAATCAATTTTGGCAATTCCACGGTTTTCAATTCGCCCTTTTCGACCACCACACGTCCATTGACGATGGTGTAGTCGGCGTTCTGGCTGGAGCAAAGCAGCAAGGCTCCGATGGGGTCGTGAATGGCTCCACCTGCCATTCCAACGGTATCGGTTCTGAATAGAGCAATGTCTGCACAAAAGCCTTTCTCAATTTGCCCGATGTCAGGCCTGCCCAGGGTTTTCGCGCCGCCTTTCGTTGCAAGGCTCAAGGCTTGTCTAGGGGTCATCTCCGAGGGGCCTTCATCGCAGCCAAATGGCTCAAGCGCCTTTGAAACCCTTGCCAACAGCATGGCTTGTCGTGCTTCGCTCAGGATGTGTGCGGCGTCATTGCTGGCGCTTCCATCAACACCCAATCCGACATTCACGCCTTGATTCAAGAGCTTCCTGAGCGGCAAAATGCCACTGGACAAACGCATGTTGCTGCATGGGCAGTGGGCGATGGATGTTTTTGTTTTTGCAAACAATGACATGCCTGGCTCATCGATTTTGACGCAATGTGCATGCCACACATCTGAACCCACCCAATCGAGCTGCTCAACATATTGAGTTGGGGTGCAGTTGAATTTTTCAAGCGTGTAGGAGACATCGTGATCGTTCTCGGCCAAATGAGTGTGCATCCTCGCTCCAAAGGCTCGAGCAAGTTTGGCCGATTCCTTCATCAACGTTTGGCTCACTGTAAAGGGAGAACAGGGAGCAACTGAGACGTGAAGCATTGAGCCGTGGCTTGGGTCATGCCAAACTTCCAAGAGGCGTTGCGTTTCTTTCAAGATGTCTGCCTCATTTTCAACCACGCTGTCGGGGGGTAGCCCTCCTGCGGATTGACCCACGCTCATGCTGCCGCGAGTGGCTGTGAAGCGCATGCCAATCGATTGAGCCGCTTCAATGCTGTTTTCTAAATTGACCCCATTGGGGTAGATGTACAAGTGATCGCTGCTGGTGGTGCAGCCGCTCAAGAGCAATTCAGCCATGGCCAATTGTCCGGAGACCTTTACCATCTCTGGCGTCAAGTGAGCCCATATTGGGTAGAGTCCTTTGAGCCAACTGAATAGTTCTGAATTTTGAACGCTTGGTACAGCCCGGGTCAAAGACTGAACCATGTGGTGGTGGCAGTTGACCATTCCAGGTATGACCACGTGTTGTCGGGCATCGATGACTTGATCGGCAAGTCCGAGCCAATGGTCTTTCACGCTATCAAATGCCTCTTGTGTGAAGACTTCTTTGATGAGGCCGTTTTCAATCAAAATGGAGCCGTTTTGAATTTCTTGCTCAGCTTGGTTTTGCGTGCTGATCATCTGCGCTTGGTGAATCAAAAGTAAACTCATGGCGGCCTAAAGTTGAGTAGAGTGAGAATGTGCTAACCTTGAACATAAAAGCACATTGAGTGCCAAAGTATAGACAAGCTTTTTGCACTTTTATGGAGCTTTTGATTTTGGGAGATCTCTACCCCTCATACCCAGCACATCAAATCTTATGATTGAGCCCGTTGATTTTTTAAAAGAGTTGTTCAGGGTGGCCGTCGATCGTGCGCTTGCTCAAACCCATTTGGCCAGCTTTTTGCCTGCCCCCCCCAAGGGTCGAACGGTGGTTGTGGGTGCAGGCAAAGCCAGTGCTGCCATGGCCCTGGCTCTTGAAGCGAGTTGGCCAAGGCATGCAGAGTTATCGGGTTTGGTGGTGACCCGCTATGGGCACGTGCCAAGCGCGAACTCAATGCAAACCTCTCGCATTGAAATCATGCAAGCCTCGCATCCCGTTCCCGATGAGATGAGTGTTTTGGCTGCAAGCAAAATGCTCAAAAAAGTTCAATGCCTCTCGGATCAAGATTTGGTGATTGCACTCATATCGGGTGGGGGATCATCTTTGATGACGTTGCCGTGCGAGGGTTTGACCCTTCAAGAAAAACAAAAAATCAATCAAGCGTTGCTCAATTGCGGGGCATCGATTGATCAAATCAACTGTGTTCGAAAGCACCTCTCTCAAGTCAAAGGAGGCCGACTCGCAATGGCTGCATTCCCTGCAAAAGTGATCACCATTTGCATCAGCGACGTTCCCGGTGACGATCCTCAAACCATCGCCAGTGGACCCACCTTGGCCGATACCAGTTCATGTTCAGACGCCTTGGCAGTGATCGATCAATTTGGCATCGAGATACCTCAAGTTGTTCGAGATCGCTTGCAAAGCGCAGAATTGGAAACCCCTAAAACCATCCTTAATGTCTCAGGCACTGATGTTCGCATCATGGCTTCAGCCTCAGATTCATTGCGCGCAGCTGCCTCTTGGGCAAAGGCTCAAGGCATTGAGCCCTACATTTTGGGAGATGATTTTCAAGGGGAGTCCAGCTCGGTGGCCTCTTTTCACGCCAGTTTGGCCAAGAGTGTTTTCAGAGGTTTAGGCGGATTCAGCAGACCTTGTGTGCTGTTGAGTGGAGGAGAAACG
>CAIPII010000216.1 GCA_903865035.1 uncultured Burkholderiales bacterium
CTCTTTTGTGACCTCAAACTTCAACTCAAATTTCAGCATGAATTTTTTCTTTTTAAATTCATCGTCTCGTCATATTAAAAAATGACATTAAGTTCTAACCGATTTGTTCATATTTGGAGCCATGCATGACGCAACGATTCTCACGCCGACAATTTATTTCGAACTCAGGAACACTTGCGGCTGGCGTGAGTGCTTCCTCTGCGATCAACGCTTTAGCGAAAGACGCTTCATTAGTTGAATTCAATTACGGTGTAGCCAGTGGGGACCCATTGGAGAACGCCGTTATCATTTGGACACATGCCAAACCTATTCATTCAAAAAAAGCAATCAGCCTAAAATGGGAACTTGCCAGCGATGAGGCTTTCACGCAGGTGGTTGCATCCGGTCGGGTCGAGAGTAGTGCAAAAACGGGGTTTACCGCCAAAGTAGATGTCACAGGATTGAAACCGGACAGAAGCTATTTTTATCGTTTCTCACACTCTTCTGGATCACTCTCTAGAGTTGGATCAACTCGCACACTACCCATTGAGAACAGTACAGGTGACGTGCGAATGGCCGTATTTTCTTGTTCCTTGTATTCAGCTGGCTTTTTCAATGCCTACGAACACGCCAGTCAATCTGATGCGCAATATGCGGTCCATTTGGGAGACTATATTTACGAATATGGTGCTACCCCAGGTGAGTATGGAAATTCCACCGCTCAACAATTGGGTCGTGTCACAAAACCGAGTGGCAATTTGGTAAGTCTTGAAGATTACAGAACACGGTATGCCCTGTATCGCTCAGATCCAAGTTTGCAAGCCCTGCACGCCAAGATGCCTTGGATGTGTGTATGGGATGACCACGAGTTTGCCAATAACGCATACATGAATGGTGCAGAAAACCATCACCCCAAAACCCAAGGGGATTGGAGCCTTCGCAAAGCCATTGCAGCCAAGGTTTATCACGAATGGATGCCCATTCGGACTCAAGATCCACATAACTTGTACAAAATCTATCGCAAATTTGATTTTGGTACGGTCCTTTCTCTACAAATGCTTGATACACGCATTGAAGGACGCGTAAAACAATATGGAAATTTTGGCGAACTCAACGCCAGTTATGCTTATGAAGATTATTTCAATGGCTTGAATCAAAAAATAAATGGTTTACCCATCGATGCAGGACGTGCGATGATCAGCAACGAACAAATGCAGTGGGTAAAAGACAATTTCATGTCTTCTAAAGCCACTTGGCAAATGCTCGGTAATCAAGACGTGATGGGGAAAATGTGGATGCCCAGCTCAGTTCTAAAGCCCCTCTTTAGTTCTGCCATGAATCCAAAGGATTCTCAAGCGCGCGACCTTACCAAAGAATCAATCAGTAATTTCTTAGCTGCCAAAGCCACACAGGCCACCAACCCAAGTGCAATGACTGCAGAACAAAAGAGTTTGCTAAGCACGACCGAGAACCCTCGCTTGCCTTTCAATTTGGACTCATGGGACGGATACCCCATGAACCGCGAATTGCTTTTTCAAATCGCCAAAAACTCACAAAAAAACTTGGTTGTGATTTCTGGTGATTCACACAATGCATGGTTCAATAGTCTCACCACCTTGGGCGGAGATAGAGTTGGAGTTGAATTTGCTGGTACCTCTGTGACTTCTCCGGGTTTCGAAAGTCTTGGATTGGGTGAGTTTGCTCCCTTTATTGATGGCCGAGCTCTTGTTCCCAAATTGGGGGATAGCGCAGTAGGTGCTGGACTGGGTTTGATTGATGATGTTCGTTTTGCTGAAACCAAAAGTAGGGGATACCTAAAAATCACCGCTAACGCAAACACACTCAAAGGCGAATACATTTTTCTAAGCACCGTGCTCTCTAAAGACTACACGGCCTACGTGGGCCAGACCATCACACTATCCAAAGACGGAAGCATTCAATACACTTGAATATAAGAAGTTAATGGGTTGCTTTCAAGATTTCTTAGACAGATGAGCTGAAGTCTAAAAATTCTCACTTCGCATTAATTTACTGCCTTAGTTTACCGAAGGCTGCTGCCATTGCTCCATTCAAGGGAACAGTTGCAGGGGCTGGTCTCGTTCTTTGATCGGAGCGAGTGCTTCTCTGCGTTTGATCTGGACTTGGACGCCTCACTTCATCGGTTAAGCGCATCGTCAAAGCAATGCGTTTTCTTTGTTCATCGACTTCAAGTACTTTAACTTTTACGACTTCACCCACTTTGACAATGGTATGCGGATCTTTAACAAACGTATTTGAAAGAGCGGAGATGTGGACCAAGCCGTCTTGGTGAACGCCAATGTCTACAAAGGCGCCAAATGCAGCCACATTCGTGACCACTCCTTCTAAAATCATATCAACTTTGAGATCCCCAATTGTCTCAATACCATCTTTGAATTGGGCCGTTGTGAATTGAGGCCTGGGATCACGCCCAGGTTTTTCCAGTTCCTTAAAGATATCAGTGACCGTAGGAATTCCAAAAACCTCATCTGCATACTTTTCAGGTTTCAGAGACTGCAATAACGCGGTGTCTCCAATGATGTCTTTGACGCCCTTTTTTATGTCTCTCAGTATCTTCTCCACCAAAGGATAGGACTCTGGGTGAACTGCAGAAGCATCCAATGGATTGGTGCCGTTCATGATTCGCAAAAATCCTGCTGCTTGCTCAAATGTTTTTTCACCCAATCTTGGAACTTTGAGGAGGTCTTTTCGACTTTGATAAGCTCCGTTGATGTCTCTGTAAGCAACGATGCCTTCAGCCACTGAAGTCGACAGACCTGACACCCTGGAGAGCAAAGGCGCGGATGCAGTGTTGACGTCGACTCCTACAGCATTCACACAATCTTCGACCACGGCCACCAACGACTTTGCCAGTTGACTTTGCATCACGTCATGTTGGTATTGACCGACCCCAATGGACTTGGGGTCAATTTTCACCAATTCTGCCAATGGGTCTTGTAGCCGACGTGCGATGGACACCGCACCTCTCAAAGACACATCCATGCCAGGCAATTCTTTGCTTGCGTATTCCGAGGCTGAATAAACAGAAGCTCCTGCCTCTGAAACCACAACCTTCGCCAGGTTCAATTCAGGCTTTGATTTAATCAGTTCTTGGGCCAATTTATCCGTTTCTCGCGAACCTGTGCCGTTACAATGGAGATCAAACTTGCATTGTGTTTGGTTGCCAGACGTGACAAAGTGCTCAGCGCTCCTTGCCAATCGTTTTTAGGTTGATGGGGATAAATCACATCGGTATCCACGACTTTTCCAGTTGAATCAACAACTGCCACTTTGACGCCCGTGCGAAGCCCAGGATCCAATCCAATGGTTACTCTCGGGCCTGCAGGAGCAGCCAACAAGAGGGCCTTGAGATTCCTGGCAAAGACGTTGATGGCCTCGGTTTCGGCTCGCTCTCTTAGAGCACCCATCAACTCAGACTCAAGATGCAACAAGAATTTGATCCTCCAAGTCCAGCGTACCGTATCAAGCAACCATTGATCGGCTGCTCTACCCTGATTTTTGATTTTGAAATGCGAAGCGATTCGAATCTCACAAGGATTGTGCTCGGAATTCCATGTGGCCTTCTCATCTTCCGAATCAAGTCGAAGGCTCACCGTCAAAACCTCTTCTCGCCGACCTCTCAAGAGCGCCAAAGCACGGTGAGAGGGAATCTGCATCAGTGGTTCAACGTAATTGAAATAATCCGAAAACTTCTCCCCAGCTTGCTCTTTGCCCTCGATGACTTTGGATTGAACCACGCCATGGTCTTGGAGATAGGTGCGCAAACTCTGAAGCAGTGTGGCATCTTCAGAAAAACGCTCCATCAAGATTTGACGCGCGCCATCCAAAGCCGCCTTGGCATCCATTACACCTGGGTTTTCTCCTTGCTCTGATGAGAAGGGCTCTTTGATGTATTTGACTGCCTCCAGTTGTGGATCAAGCATGGGATTTGACAACAAGTCGTTGGCCAAGGGCTCCAATCCAGCTTCTTTGGCAATTTGCGCTTTGGTTCTGCGCTTTTGTTTGTAGGGCAGGTACAAGTCTTCAAGACGGGTTTTATCTTCCGCCAACATGATGGATGCCAAGAGATCTGGAGTCATTTTCCCCTGGCCTTGAATGGCATCGATGATTGTTTTTCTTCGATCCTCTAACTCTCTTAAATAGCTCAAGCGCACCTCAAGCAATCGCAACTGTGAATCGTCCAAACCTCCCGTGACCTCTTTGCGGTACCTGGCAATGAAGGGGACGGTGGCTCCGCCATCTAGCAAATTGATGGCAGCAGTGACTTGGGCTGGTTTTGCTGATATTTCTATAGCGAGTCTGTTTTCAATGGATGGCAACATGAAGATATTTATTTTGTTTTAATTTTTTAAGAGATGAGAATATACCAGTAAGACGCCTGTCTCAATGGGCCTGAATGAACCATGCTGATGGTGTGAGTGATGCAACGGCTCGCTTTTTACCTCGCCGCCCCTAGAGCTAAAGTGCATTGAGGTATCGAATGGCAATTGATTGGTTTTCTCCAATCAACCTCAGACACTGGCCCAAATTCTTGTTTTCACCCAATTCGCAGTTGAGCAGCGAAGAGCCTCAAAAAGCAAACTCAATCAAGAATGTTCAGCCAACAATTGACGTAAGAATTGTGTGGGCAAGGTCGGGCCCAGGGCATTGTTTCTAGGTATGACCAAGCCCTTTTCGCGAACAATTGCGTGTACTTTGAAATTATCATAAAGTGCATCGTAAACAGGCGTATTGGCTTTTACGATTTCCTCATCACTCAAATGACTGAGCATCAATCCCTCAGACACCGCCAACAATCCCACTGCGATTTGCCCTAAACGGTCCTCCTGGCCTGGGTGGTAACCATGAAGCACATGGTCCACACCCTTTTGAATCACAGTGGCGAGCTCTTCCAATGCGGGATCTTGAACATCGTACTTTCGAAGAATTTTCAGAAATGTAGTTCCGCTTGAATCATGTGGACTCAACTCAACGCCCGGGATTGAAAAGGCAATGTGCTGTGGGTCACGGGTGTTTTCTTGACCCCACGGTACAAAAGCAATTTCCGCTTCAGAATCAACAAATCGATTGATCAACCACACGCAGGCCATGCGATCCAAATGCACATGATCTCTTGTCACCCACTTCATTTCATATTCCTTTGATCCAATGCAGCCATGTTGTCCATCAGGTTTTGGGGGTTGCTATTGGGATTGCGATTTTTTATCGTTCAGCGTCAACCCATCCCATCCACCTCCAAGCGCTTTGATCAAATAGATCTGAGCTGAAATTCTCTGCGCCATGACCTGAGACTCTTGCCGAGTGGTGGTCAAGTAGTTTTCTTGGGAAATGGTCCAATCCAAGGAGCTTGAGACGCCACCTTCATATCGGTCTTTGGCAAGCTGCAAAATATTTTTTGCAGACAGCGATGCATTTTGGGCTTCTCGCAGTGCTTTCTCCAAAGTACTCAGGCCCAATAAGCCATCTTCCACCTCCTGAAAGGCTGTCAGCACTGCTTTTTTGTAGGCCTCAACGCTAACCACATAGCTCGAGCGCGTGAACGCCACATTCGCTTCAATGCGACCACCGTCAAAAATGGGCAAATTAAAGCTTGGACCAAAACTCCAAACGCGACTGTCGGCGTTGTAAAGGTTTGAGAGACGCCCACTTTCATATCCAAATTGAGAATTCAAAGTGATGGTGGGAAAGTAAGCCGCTTTGGCCACGCCAATTTGAGCATTTGCTGCAATCATGCTGCGCTCAGCAGATGCAACGTCTGGTCTTCGCTCAAGGAGTTCGGAGGGTAATTCAAAAGGTATTTCTGCAAGGGCACGCGCCTTGATCTTGGGCTCAAGGTGAAAGTCAGTGGCATTGTCTCCAATCAGGGTGGCCAATGTGTGCTCGTATTGGCCTCTAAGCCTTCTGAGTTGCTCCAATTGAATGCGCGTGTTTTGCAGCGCCAAGGACTGTTGATTCTTTTCCAAAAGCGGAGTGAGTCCAAGCTCATACCTGATGCCCGCTAACTCAATCGCTTTGAGCTCAAGCCCCTCCAGTTGCTCCAAATTGTTGATTTCAATATCCGCTTGTCGCACATTGAAATAGTTGTTCGCTACATCAGCAGACAAAATCAATTTCACATTCTCAAAATCGGCCAACGATTGCTCTAGTCCTGCTTTACTGGCATTGACCGTTGAGGATACCCTGCCCCAAAAATCAATCTCATACGTGGCATTCAAAGTAGGAAAGATGTCCGTTTGAACGGTGGCCCAGTTGGGTGCGTTGTAATTGGTCAGTGGCCTTTGATTGGATATTTCCTGACGGGCTAAACGGCCCGCTCCAAACAACTGAGGCAACAAGCCAGCATTTGAACCTTGCAAAGACATGCGGGCCTGATTGACTCGCTCGACGGCTATTTTTAAGTTCGAACTCTTCTCCAAAGCCTTGGACTCAAGCGCATCAAGCTCGACGTCCTTGAAAGACCTCCACCAAGGGGCTTTGGGAGAGTCGTCTTTTGGCTTTGCTTGCCGCCAAAGCTCTTTAGAGCTCCATTGCGCTGGCAGGTCCAAAGCAGGCTTGACATAAGGTTCAGCAACAGAACACCCAACAAGCTCCAGCAACAAAAGACAGCTGATCAATCGCCAGTTCATGACTTGGCCTTTGCTGATTCAACAGTGGTTTTTTCGTTTTCTTTGGAAGAGTTAGGACTGTCTTCTTTTTTCTCGCCTTCAGGTTTAACATCCTTGACGATGTGAACCTCATCTCCTTCAGCAACGGAATCTGAGGGGTTCAAAATCACTTGCTCGCCCCCCTTGAGACCTTGAGTTACATCGATGTTATTTCCATAGTCTCGCCCTACCGTGATGGGCAACAGATGAACCTTGTTTTGATCATCGACCACCGCAACTTGGGTTCCACTTTTACGAACAATCAAGGCATTTGAAGGCATGTTCAAAGCCTTACTGGGTGGGAGGCGCAAACTGACCTGCACAAACGCACCAGGCATGAGTATGCCGCCCTTGTTGTTGATGGTGACTTCAATTTGCATGGTCCGAGTCAAAGGATCAATGGCGGAGGCAACTTTTGTGATTTTTGCGGTAACTCCATTGCCCCCCAACTCTTCTTGTTTAACCGTCGCCTCTTGCCCCACTTTGACAAACCTCACAAAGGCCTGAGGCACATAGACATAAACTCTCAGTGGATCCAACTGTGTGATCAAAAACAATGGCTTGGTCGTTCCGTCCACCAAGTCGCCAATGTCTACATTTCTTTTGGTGATGACGCCGTTGAAAGGAGCCACAATCTTCTTGAATGTCGTGAGTTGCTTTAAGCGCTCGTAATTTGCTGCCGACGCATTCAAGTTAGAGAGGGCCTGCATGTACGTGCTTTTTCTCTCGTCGTACTCTTGTTGGGATACAACGTCTTTTTTCCTCAACGCTTCCCACCTCTCCAAAGAGGACTTGGCCAATTGCAAGCTCTCTGATGCTTGTTGTTGCGTGGCTTGACCTTGAAAGAGCTGTTGATCAAGCTCGGGGGAGTCAATTTCTGCGATGACCTCACCTTGCAACACCACACTCCCGATGTCTTTGTACCAACGCTTTAGATAACCTGCAGCACGTCCTGCAATGGGTGACTGAGAAAAACCCAACAAGGTACCTGGAAGCGTTAACTTTTGCTCTGCGTCAGAGGCTTTGACCACTGCTACTTTGACATAGTTCTTCGACTGCTCCACAACCGCTGCAGCCAAGTGTTGCTCGTTTTTAAAGCGATTGAAGATTGTATTGACAGAGCCAACGGCCAAAAGCAACAAAAAGCCAATGACCCACCATTTCGTTTTGCGAGTTAAATTCGATTTATCTGTCATTGCTTGTCCTGATTTCTTTTTGAAATGAATACCAATGTGTTTTACTTTTTCAGCTGCTTTTTTGCGAGACGTTCATGAATTTCCGCAAAGACCACGGGCACGAAAAACAAAGTTGAAACGGTGGCAAAGAGCAAGCCACCAATCACAGCTCTGCCCAAAGGCGCATTTTGCTCACCTCCATCACCAACCCCCAAGGCCATTGGGATCATGCCAATGATCATTGCCAGTGCCGTCATCAATACAGGGCGAATCCGAGTGGCTCCAGCTTGCAGCGCTGCGTTAAAAGGATCCAAGCCCTCTTCTTTTTGCTGCTTTGCGAAGGAGACAACCAAAATGCTGTTGGCTGTTGCAACCCCCATGGTCATGATGGCGCCTGTGAGAGCTGGCACACTCAATGTTGTTCCGCTCAAGAAAAGCATCCATGCAATACCACCCAAGGCGGCTGGCAAAGCGGTGATGATGATCAAAGCATCGATCCAGGACTGGAAGTTGACCACGATCAACAAATACACCAACACAATGGCCATGAGCAGGCCTAGCCCCAAACCGATGAAGGAAGACTGCATGGTCTGAACTTGACCACGAACAGACACTTGGGATCCTCTCGGTAAATTGGACTTCATCTGCTCAACCAGTTGATTGACCTTGGTGGCCACGCTGGCCAAATCCGTGCCTTGTACATTCACATAAACGTCAACTGAAGGCGTGATGTTGTAGCGGGAAATGATGGGCGGCTCTCGCCCTTGCCTTGTGCTGACCAAGTTACCCAACAATTGCGTGCTGTCCACTGGCGTTGCAAAGTTTCCAACAGGAATACTCAACAAATCGTTGAGCGAGTTCAACTTGTATTGAGGATCTTGTACGGCCACGCTGTAGACCACGCCACGCTGAGGGTTGAGCCAAAATGCAGGAGCAGTCTGGGCACTCCCTGACAAAGCAATCAATAGATTTTGACCCACATTGGCTGCAGACAAGCCCATTTGCTGTGCTTTGGCTCTGTCCATGATGAGCCGTATGCTGGGTGCATCCATTTTTTGATGCACATGCGCATCCACTGCACCTGGGATTTGTCTGATTTGAGACGTCAAATCTGCTGCCAGTTTTGCATTCTCCTCAAGCTTTGAGCCAGTGAATTGAATGTCAATCGCTGCAGGCAATCCAAAATTCAAAATTTGCGTGACGATGTCGGCTGGCTGAAAGAAAAACTCCACTCCTGGAAATTTCTTTGGAAGCTCTGTTCTGAGCAGTTGTGTGAGCTCAGCCGTTGGACGATGGTCTTGCTTCAACGCCATCAGCAGCTCTGCATCCATTGAACCAATCGTGCCTGCATTGCTGTAAGACAAATTGAGTCCACTGTTGGGAACTCCCAAATTGTCCAAAATGGTCTCCATCTCACCAGCTGGAATCATCTCCCTGATGGCCGCCTCCACTTCGTCGGCAATGCGAGCTGTCTCCTCAATGCGGGTGCCTGTGGGCGCTCTGAAATGCAATCTGATTTGACCTGCATCAACGCTTGGGAAAAAGTCGCGACCCAAAACAGCAAATAATGCGCAAGAGACCAAACAAAACGCCAAGAACACAGAGCCAAAATGAAGCCTGTTCTTCAAAGCCTTTGTCAAAATTTCACTGTAGCCAACTCTGAAAACTTCAAATTGTCGATCAAAGGCCAAATAAATTTTTTGTAGCGCATTGCTCTCTTTGCTAGGCACCGTGTCGCCAGCGTGGTCCAAGTGGCTCATCAGCAACTTGACCATGGTGGGCACAAAACTTCTGGACAAAAAGTAAGACACCAGCATTGCAAAGACAACGGCTTCGGCCAAGGGCACAAACAAATAGCGCGCAACGCCCGAGAGAAAAAACATGGGCACAAACACAATACAGATACACAAGGTCGCCACAAAAGCTGGAGCTCCAATCTCACCTGCACCCACCTCGATCGCGTCATAAAGTGGTTTGCCCATGTGCAAGTGACGCTCGATGTTCTCAATCGTGACAATGGCTTGATCCACCAAGATACCCACAGACAGGGCAAGTCCTCCTAGGGTCATCAAATTGAGCGTCTCGCCCAGAGCAAACAAAATGATGATAGAGGACAAAATTGACAATGGGATCGTCATTCCAATGATCAGTGTGCTCCTCCAATTGCCCAAAAAGAGCAAAACCATCAGAGCCGTTAATAGCGCTGCGATCACCGCCTCCGTCACAACCCCTTCCACAGCAGCTTTGACAAACAAAGATTGATCAAAAATTTGACTGATCTTGATGTCTTGTGGAATGGTCTGCGCAGCCACCGGTATCATCGATTTCAAATTAGAGACGATGTCCAGTGTTGAAGCCCCGCCATTCTTCAATACCGACAACAGCACGCCTCTCACACCATCTTGTCTCACGATACTGGTTTGAGGCCTAAAACCATCTCTCACATAAGCCACATCTTTGAGATAAGTGGTCACGCCCCCGACAGTTCTCACAGGCAAATCGTTCAAACCGGCGATGGCTGTGGGTGAGCTGTTCAGAGACACACTGTATTCTTTGTCGTCAATTTTGGTGACACCTGCTGGCAAAATCAAATTTTGCGTGTTCACTGCATTGACGACATCCGAGGGAGCCAGACCACGGGCTTGAAGTGCCTTGTTGTCCAAATCGACGGAGATCAATTTCACCTTGCCACCAGAGGGAAATGGAATCGCCACCCCAGGAATGGTCACCAATTGAGGGCGAAAGGTATTGACGGCTGCATCGAACAAATCCGATTCAGACAGAGTGGGTGAGGAGAGCGCCAGTTGAATCACAGGAATCGTCGAAGCCGAGTACTTGATCACATTTGGCGGCGTGATGCCTGGAGGCAGTTGCTTGACCTGAGACTGCACCGAAGCCACCACTTGCGCAATGGCGGACTGAATGTTGGCGCTGGGCTGGAAATAAATTTTGATGACCGTGATGCCAGTCAAAGAAGTCGACTCAATGTGCTCGATGTCGTTGACCACCGTTGACAAGCCACGCTCACTTGAGTTGGCAATTCGTTGACCCATCTCAGGCGCAGACAATCCGTCGTAGGTCCAGATGATGCTCACCACCGGAATGTTGATTTCAGGAAAGATGTCCGTTGCCATGCTCAAGAGCACAAATGGCGTGGCCAACAAAATCAACATGGCCATCACAATGAATGTGTAAGGGCGTTTTAATGCAATTTGAACCAGAGACATTGAATTTCTTTGTACCGTGTTGAGCTTGACCCCCCGGCCTTTGGGTTCTGACGACCAGACCGAACTGCGCGCAAAAGCCCTCTAAAGACTTTCACTTCTCTTACATTATTGCTCAGTTTTTTAGCCATTGAATGTCCCTCCATAGCGAACAAAAAGGCTTGTGCGACTTCTCCGTATGGGTTTCCCACTGAATACTTACAACCTCAATGGTCTAGAGTGCTTAATTTTTTACACATGTTCCACTTTCAACCCTAAAATTGATTCAAGCCGTTGTTTTTTACATTGTTTGAACTTTTACACTCAATTCTCATGACACATCGCATCAAAATCCACCACCTCCATGTGAGCGAATCGCTTCATAATTTCATCGAGACAGAAGTGTTGAGCGGGAACTCGATCTTCAGCGCCCACTTTTGGAAAGGATTCAGCGAGCTTGTCATTTCACTGGCGCCCAAAAACATTGCATTGCTCAAAGAAAGAGACCGTCTCCAAAAAGCCTTGGACGAATGGCATCATGCTCACCCTGGCCCCAATCAAAACCCCAAGTCTTACCAAAAATTCCTTGAAAAAATTGGCTATCTGGTCAAAGAGCCCAAATCAGTCAAGGTGAGCACCAAGCATGTGGACGACGAACTGTCGATCCAAGCGGGCCCACAGTTGGTGGTTCCCATTTTGAACGCACGCTACGCTTTGAATGCCGCCAATGCCAGGTGGGGATCCTTGTACGACGCTCTATACGGGACTGACGCCATCGCTTTTGATCCGCCTTTTGAGAAAACGGCGAACTACAACCCTAAGCGGGGCGCCAAGGTCATCGAATTTGCTCGTTATGTGCTCGATCGCGTGGCCCCCTTGAAAAAGGGCTCTCACATCGACTCGACTCGATACTTTGTTCAAAACCATGAATTGGTGATTGAACTCAAGGGCGGCCACACCACCTCCCTCCAACACCCCAAACAATGCCTTGGTTTTCAAGGTGAGGAAAGTCGTCCCAGCTCCATCTTGTTCGTGCACAACGGTCTGCACCTGGATCTTCAAATCGATCCTTCCACGCCCATTGGGAAAAGCGATCCCGCAGGAGTGAGCGATTTGGTCATTGAAGCAGCCTTGTCGACCATTCTCGACTTGGAAGACTCTGTTGCAGTGGTTGACGCGGAAGATAAAGTTTTGGCTTATCGAAATTGGCTGGGCATCGTCAAAGGCACGCTCACTGAATCGGTGAGCAAAAATGGCAAAACCTTTACACGTGGCTTGAATCCGGACCGTGTGTATCAATCCCTCAAAGGCAAACCCCTGAGCTTGCCTGGTCGCTCTTTGCTTTTTTTGCGCAACGTGGGCCACCTGATGACCAACTCAGCCATTTTGTATGAAGACCCCAAATCCACTCACCACGAGCTGATAGAAATTCCTGAAGGCATCTTGGATGCCTATGTCACGACAGCCATTGCTTTGTTTGACTTGAATGGAAAACCAAAACCCAATGGCATCAAAAATTCTCGCACGGGCTCTGTCTACATTGTGAAACCCAAAATGCATGGTCCTGCAGAAGTGGCCTTTGCAAACACCCTTTTTACACGCGTGGAAAAAGCACTTGGATTGGCCAAAAACACGGTCAAGCTTGGCATCATGGATGAGGAGAGGCGCACCAGCGTGAATTTAAAGGCCTGCATTGCTGAGGCATCTTCCCGTGTTGCCTTCATCAACACAGGCTTTTTGGATCGCACAGGCGACGAAATGCACACGGCCTTCTTTGCTGGCCCCATGATGAGAAAAGGCGACATGAAATCCAGTGCCTGGATACAAGCCTATGAAAAAAACAACGTTCTCACAGGCTTAGACTGTGGACTCAGGGGCAAAGCACAAATTGGAAAAGGCATGTGGGCCATGCCAGACTTGATGGGTGCCATGCTGAAACAAAAAATTGCACACCCCCAAGCCGGTGCAAACACTGCTTGGGTTCCATCGCCCACTGCAGCGACCTTGCACGCTTTGCACTACCACCAAGTGAGCGTCAAAGCCGTCCAAAAAGAACTCGAAAAGGTCAATGTGGCTGCACTTCGACCCAAGCTGCTCAAAGACCTTTTGATTTTCCCCGTTGTGGCTCATGACGATTGGAGCCCCAGTGAAAAACAAGAAGAACTCAACAACAACGTTCAAGGTATTTTGGGCTATGTGGTGCGCTGGATCGATCAAGGCGTGGGTTGCTCCAAAGTACCCGACATTCATAACGTGGGCCTCATGGAGGACCGCGCCACACTCAGAATCTCCAGTCAACACATTGCCAATTGGTTGGAGCATGGCGTGGTCACCCCCGCACAAGTCAAAAGCACTTTCAAACGCATGGCCAAAGTGGTAGACCAACAAAACGCTGACGACCCACATTATCAAAAAATGTCTGACGCACTCGAACACTCAAGCGCATATCAAGCCGCTTTGGATTTGGTCTTCAAAGGCAAAGATCAACCCAGTGGTTACACTGAACCGCTTCTTCACGCTTGGCGTTTGCACGTCAAAAGCGCTCTCTGATTCACTTGCAGCAAAAAGGAAACCATGACCGAGCCCTCCACCCTTCAGGCCATCAAACAACGAGCCATCAAAACACTCTTGATGGTCATCGCTCTGATTTTAGGGGCCACGCTGCTGTATCTCTTGGTGGCCTACCACTACAGCTACTCCAAGGGTGAGAGCGTCGGTTATGTGCAAAAACTCTCTTACAAGGGCTGGCTATGCAAGACGTGGGAGGGTGAGCAACTGCGCGCCATCGTGAATTTGCAAACTGTTCCTGAAAAGTTTCTCTTCACCGCCAAAGACGATTCAGTGGCAGAAAAAATCAATCAGACCCTTGGGCAAAAAGTGATTCTGATGTACGAGGAACACGAGGGCTTGCCTTCTTGCTTTGGCGACACAACGCATTTCGTGGTTGATGTGCGTGAGGCGCCAAGCGCAGCCCCATCTCAAGCGCCAGCTGTCACCCAGGCCAGCCCCACCAAGCCTTGAGACTTCAAACCAACGCGCAAGGGCTAATCTCTCAATGCCTTGAGCAAAGCATCCATGAACAAGGTTGCCACGTCGCAGCCCGTTTGATTGGTGATCTCTTGAAAGCACGTGGGTGAGGTGACGTTGATCTCGGTCAAATGTTCACCTATGACGTCCAAGCCCACCAAAAAGAGTCCCTTGGCTGCCAATTTGGGCCCCAAATCCTTGGCTATGGCCCAGTCGTGATCGGACAATGGACGTGCCACACCCTTGCCCCCAGCCGCCAAGTTCCCTCTGACTTCAGTGCCTTGGGGGATCCTTGCCAAACAAAATGGAACCGCTTCTCCATTGATCAATAAAATCCTTTTATCACCTTCCTTGATGGCAGGGATGAATTTTTGGACCATCACGGTCTGTTGCCCATTTTGATTGAGGCCTTCAATCAAACTGCCCAAATTCAAAGCATCCTCTTTGACACGGTATATTCCCATCCCGCCCATTCCATCCAAGGGCTTCAAGATGATGTCTTTGTGATGCGCATGAAACGCTTTGATGCGCTCAGCCTCTCGGGTTACCAAGGTTGGACTGATCCAATGTGGGAAATTCAAAATGGCAAGCTTTTCAGGATGTTCTCTGAGCGCCTCAGGATTGTTGAAGACTTTGGCGCCCTCGGTCTTTGCTCTTGAGAGCAAATGGGTCGCATAAAAATACTCCATGTCAAAAGGTGGGTCCTTTCGCATGAGCACAGCATCAAAATCCTTCAATGCCAAGACGCTTGTTTCTCGCCTCGCATACCAATCATGATGGCCTGGTGCGACCTCAGACAAGAGTTCAATGTGTGTAGAGCGAGCACAAACGTTGGAGCCACTCTCCCAGTAAAGGTCATGCAACTCTGCAACGTACGTCTCAATTCCAAGGCGCGAAGCCTGGCGCATCATGGCAAATGTCGTGTCCTTTTCGATTTTGAATGAATCGATGGGGTCAACCACAAACAGTATTTTCATAGCATCTTTTTTTCTTGGCCCATGAAGCTCTCAGGCGAGAGTATGGGCTCAGTCATACACTTCAGCGTCAGGGTCGGTGCTCTCGAGCTCATAGCTCGCAGCCAACATGGCCAAGCGAGCAATCACGCCGTACATGTAAAAGCGATTGGGCACGCTGGCCCCAGCCTTGATACCGGGTTGCGGGGTGTGCGCGCTTTGCTCGAACGCCAAAGGTACGAATGAGGCGCCAGGGGCATTCAAATTCTCATCGACCCCACGCTCAGCATGAACGCGGTAAAAACCACCCACCACGTAGCGATCCATCATGTAAACCACCGGTTCGGCCACCGCGTCATTGATGCGTTCGTTGGTGAGCACTCCCTCTTGGATGATCACCTCACTCAAAGACTGTCCATCTTTGGTCACACTCATTTTGTTTTTGGTCTTGCGGTTGAGCGTTTCCAAATCTTTCGCGTCCCTGACCGTCATGATGCCCATGCCGTAGGTGCCGTTGTCGGCCTTGACCACCACAAAAGGCTTTTCGTGGATGCCATATTCTTTGTACTTCTTCTTGATTTTGAGCAACAACGAATCGACCAAACTGCGCAGCTCTTCAAGGCCTTGCCCCTCAGAAAAGCTCACCGCACCGCAATGGCTGAACATCGGATTGATCAACCAAGGGTCGATGCCCAGCAGTTTGCCAAAGCGCTTGGCCACTTCTTCATAGCTTGCAAAATGCTGGCTTTTCCTTCTGACACTCCAACCAGCGTGCAGGGGTGGGAGGAGGTACTGCTCGTGCAAATCCTCCAAAATACCTGGCACACCTGCACTCAAGTCGTTGTTCAACAATATGGTGCATGGATCAAAATCTTTGAGACCCAAACGATGCTTGCCTCTCAAGACTGGCTCCAAAATGACTTGCTCACCGTTGGGCAAATCAATTTTGGTGGTCTCTTTGATGTCTGGGCTGATGGAGCCAATGCGCACATTCAATCCCGCCATGTGAAAGATGCGCGTGAGTTGTGCCACATTGCTCAAGTAAAACGAGTTACGAGTGTGGTTCTCAGGAATGATCAATAAATTTCTGGCTTCGGGACAAATCTTCTCGATCGCGGCCATCGCCGCTTGCACCGCCAAGGGCAACATCTCCGGCGTCAAATTGTTCCATCCGCCAGGGTACAAATTGGTGTCCACTGGGGCGAGCTTGAAGCCCGCATTTCGAATATCAACAGACGTGTAAAAGGGAGGTGTGTGCTCCATCCACTCAAGCCTGAACCACCTCTCGATGGCAGGCATGGAATCTAAAATCCGTTGCTCTAACTCGTTGATGGGACCAGTCAAAGCGGTGATGAGATGGGGGACCATGGGTGCTCTATCTTTGAATAAAGCATCATTTTAAACTTTTGTAGCCAATCGTGCTCAGAGGAAGGATTTTTGTATAGTACAAAAGTTTATGTTTTTGGGCTCGTTTTCTAGCCCCTGATCTCACCTTGTCCAAGAACAATGTACTTCAAGGAGGTCAAACCCTCCACACCCACGGGTCCTCGAGCGTGAAACTTGTCCGTTGAAATTCCTATTTCAGCGCCCAAACCGTACTCAAACCCATCGGCAAACCGTGTGCTGGCGTTGACCATGACGCTTGCGGAATCCACTTCTCTCAAAAACCTTTGAGCATGAGCGTGATCATTGGTCAAAATGGCATCGGTGTGGTGACTTGAATAATGATTGATGTGGTCAATGGCAGCGTCCAATCCATTCACCACTTTGATGCTCAATATGGGCGCCAAGTATTCCTCAAACCAATCCGACTCAGTCGCTGGTTTGATCAATGCTTTGAGTGAAGCACCCGCATCACCTTGCGGCGCTGAGTTGGTCAAGAGTTCTGCTGAGAGCGGGCAGCAACGCATCTCAACGCCGTGCCCCGCCAAGCACAAAGCCATGCGAGGCAGAAAATGCTCAGCCACGCTTTGATCCACCAACAAACTCTCCAACGCATTACACGGACTGTACTTTTGCGTTTTGGCGTTTTCAACCACCTTCAAAGCCATGTCGATGTCACAAGAGGCGTCGACAAAGGTATGGCAATTGCCATCCAAATGCTTGATGACAGGAACTTTGGCTTCTTTGGAAATGCGCTCAATCAATCCCTTGCCGCCGCGGGGAATGACCACATCGACCCATTGGGGCGACTGGATCAACAGACCCACAGCCTCACGATCTGTGGTGGGAACAGCTTGTACCGCAAAGCGCGGCAATCCACTCATTTCCAAGGCCTCTTGAACCAATGCAGTCAAGGCTTTGTTCGATTCAAACGCCTCAGAACCACCTCTTAGCAAACAAGCATTGGCGCTTTTGATGGACAAAGAGGCCGCCTCAATGGTGACATTGGGGCGACTTTCAAAAATCATGGCAAACACGCCAATGGGCACTCGCATTTGACCCACTCGAATTCCGCTGGGTTGCTCCTTGAGCCCCAAAACTTCACCAATGATGTCTGGTGCCAAAGCCAATTGCTCACAACCCGTGGCACATGTGGCCAAAATGGCTGGCGTGAGCTTGAGGCGATCGTACAAAGGACCTTCTAGGCCTTTGTCTTTGGCTTGCTTCAAGTCCAATGCATTCGCCTGCAACAAAGACGCTTCATGGGTCCTCAACAATTGGGCCAAATTTTTAAGGGCAGTGCTTTTTTTCTGAGCACTCGCCTTGGCCATTTGAGCACTGGCCACCCTGGCCTTTTGGCCAAGTTCTTCGATGATGTGAGCAATAGACTGATCCATGGCCTTATTTTGACAGAGAACAGGCCCGAGTGCATACAAACGCAAATTGCCCCATGGCCATCCAAGTGTCTTGAGCCCACATGGGTGACTTTAGACCTTTGACGACGCCATCGACGCGGTGAGCCGCCTGCAAGAGCCTCTCAAGGGTGGTTCGAGGCACTTTGGAGAGAACTCGCTCATATAACTTTTCCTTGGCGCCCCATACCCGGTTGGCCCTCAAAGCCATGGGCAAAGCTTGTCCCGCATCAACGGCTTGTTTGACACGGCACAACTGTCGAATGTCTTCACTGATGACGTAATGCACCAGCACCGCTGACTCGCCCTCTGCTTGTAAGCCATCCAACATTTTTTGCACGCGCTCAAACTGCCCAGACAAGACCGCCTCGGAGAGTTTGAAAACATCAAAGCGAGCCACATTCATCACAGCAGACTTGATTTGCTCATGACTGAGCTCTCCCTTGGGATACAAGAGCCCCAACTTTTGAACCTCTTGGTGTGCAGCCAATAAATTGCCCTCCACCAAATCCACAAAGAGCTGAAGGGTCTGAGTGCCCTCTTGGCCCTCTTTGACACTTTGCCCTTGTAGAGACAGGCGCTGAGCGATCCAGCTCGAGAGTTGATGCCTCTCCACTTTGGGGGCCTGAAGGACCACAGCCGTGTCTTGCAAACACTCAAACCAAGATGAGCTTTGCGTGGCTTTGTCCAGTTTGGGCAAAGTGATCAATAGCAATTTTTGTGGCGATTCGCCCTCCAGCATCAGCTCCTTGGCCAACGCACACAAGCGCTCGATGGCCTGCGCACCGTCTCGACCTGGCTTTCCGCTGGGGATGTGAATGTCGATTTGCTCCAACGATGCGAACAAGCCCAAAGACTGCGTCGCCGAGAGAACTTGCGACCAGTCAAAATGAGCGCCGCTCACGGTGAAACTGGTGCGCTCCTCGTAGCCTTTTTGGATGGCGTGGCTTCTGAGTTCATCGGACATCTCTTGAATGAGCAAGGGCTCATCCCCAACCAAGACGTAAAGGGACTTGAGCCCTTGTCGCAAGTGAGGCGTCAATGCGGTGCTTGGTGTCATCTCAATCAATTGACGCGACGAATCGCTGCGAGTTGGCGCATCACCTGAGCAATCAAATCGGTTTGCATGTTCTGATACAACAATTCCTCTTCCATCTCTTTGGCCAAAACCACCGTTTCCGCAAAGCTGATGTCTCGGTATTGAACCAACTCCACTTCGGGAATTTTCTCGATGCCGGCTTGGTTTCTCACCTTGAAACGCAATTTCTCTCGGAGCTGAAACTCCCTGATGTCACCCGTTGAAGTTCTTCCAATGATCACCTTTTCGCGCACCATGGACATCAAGTCCAAAATCAGGTCAGCTCTTGCAATGTCGCGCACATCGGTGATGACCTCCAAGTCATCAACCCGCGCCAAGTTTCTTTGCAACTCAATGCCAAATGGAGTGCCCGCCAAATTGGAGATGCACAAGACTTTGAAGACGAAGTGCGGGGGCTTTCTGAGCTCAAAGCCACAACCCATTAAGGCCCCGGACAAGCCGGTCGCTGAAGCGCCCAGACACAAGCGCTTGATCAGTTCTCGCCTTGAAGTGTTTTGCATCTCAAATCACCACGTTGACCAATCGACCACTCACCACAATCACTTTTTTGGGTTGAGCGCCCGCCAAGAGCCTAACGGTGGCTTCGTGCGCCAAGGCCAAGGCCTCTATTTCTTCCTTGCTCGCGCTCACAGGGACCACCAATGAGCCACGCAATTTTCCATTGACTTGGAGCATGAGTTCGAGCTCCTCTTTGACCAAGGCACCATCGTGGACCTCTGGCCAAGCGCCATCCAAAATGGCTCCATGGACTTTTGCAAATCCAAGCTCTGCCCATATGAACTCGGAGATGTGAGGACACACAGGGTTCATGATCCTGAGCATAATGGACATGCACTCGGCAAACACCACTTGCTCGGTGGGCGCAAACTCATGCGCTTTGGCATCCTCCAAAAGATTGAGCATCTTCATCATGGCAGACACGACCGTGTTGTACTGCATGCGTTCGTAATCAAAATTCGCTTGTTTCAAAACTTGATAAATTTCAAGCCTTAATTTTTTAGCCGCATCTTTTGGCGAAAGATCGGTGATGGCCTGCGCATTGAGGGCCAATTTGACGTTGTCGACACCCATCAAATCAGCGTGTTGGTGGGCACATTGCCACACCCTTCTGAGGAACCTGAAGCTGCCCTCAACAGCAGAGTCGTTCCACTCAAGCGTGGCTTCAGGGGGTGCTGTGAACATGGTGTACAAGCGAGCCGTATCGGCGCCATACTTTTCAATGAGCTCTTGGGGATCTACCCCGTTGTTCTTGCTCTTGCTCATGGTGCCAACACCCTCGTAATCGATGGGCGTGCCCACTGGGTGGCCACCAAACTCACGGATCAATTTGGCACCGGTTACGCGGCCTGAGGCATCAAGCTCATTTTCAACATCTTGTGGCCAAAAATATTCCACCCCGCCTTGCGGTGTGCGCTTGGAGTAAATGTGATTGAGCACCATGCCTTGGGTGAGCAACTTGGTAAAGGGTTCGTCGATTTTGATCAAATCCAAATCTCTCATCACCTTGGTCCAAAACCGGGCATACAGCAAGTGAAGGATTGCGTGCTCAATGCCGCCAATGTATTGATCCATGGGCATCCAATACTTGGCCCCCTCATCCACCATGTGTTCGGCGTTTTTAGGGTCGCAATATCTCATGAAATACCATGACGAATCCACAAAGGTGTCCATGGTGTCGGTCTCTCTTTTCGCCGCAGCACCGCACACTGGGCACACAACGCCCGAGTGAAAACCTGCATGATGAGCCAGTGGATTGCCACTTCCGTCTGGGATGCAATCGAGTGGCAACACAACGGGCAAATCTTTCTCCGGCACGGGTACCGCACCGTGCTCAGGACAATGGATGATGGGGATCGGAGTGCCCCAATAGCGTTGCCTAGAAATACCCCAATCTCTGAGCCTCCATGTGGTTTTGGCCTCGCCCAAGCCTTTGGCCTTTAAAAGAGAAGCCACCTGAGCGACACACTCTTTGAAACCCAAACCATCCAAAACGCCCGAGTGAATGGCAACGCCCTTGCCTTTTTCAGCATAGTCTTCGTGCCATTTTTGGTCACTGAAGCGCTCCACGGTGCACTCGCTGCCTTGCACACTCACAACTTGTTTGATGGGCAGCTTGTACTTCAAAGCAAATGCAAAGTCCCGCTCGTCGTGAGCAGGAACTCCCATCACCGCACCATCTCCATAACTCATCAAGACGTAGTTGCCCACCCAAACCGGAATCGACTCACCTGTCAGCGGATGCTCTACGACAAGGCCCGTGTCCATGCCCTCTTTGTCCTTGAGCGCCATTTCGGCCTCAGTGGTGCCACCCTTTTGACAAGATTCAATGAACGCTTTCAGCTTGGGGTTGGATCGAGCGGCCCAAGTGGCCAGCGGGTGCTCGGGCGCGACGGCACAAAAGGTCACACCCATGATGGTGTCTGCACGCGTGGTGAAGACGTACATGAGCCCCCCATCGATGAGACCGTCCTCTCCCTTGATTTGATGCGTAAAAGCAAAGCGCACACCCTCGCTCTTGCCAATCCAATTTTCCTGCATCAGTTTGACGCGCTCGGGCCACCCCGGCATGCTTTGTCCAGACACAGAGGACAACAACTCTTGAGCGTAATCCGTGATTTTCAAATAGTAGCCAGGAATCTCTCGCTTTTCCACGACCGCTCCCGTGCGCCAACCCTTGCCGTCGATGACTTGCTCATTGGCCAAAACGGTTTGATCGACGGGATCCCAATTCACAATTTGGGTCTTGCGATAGGCGATGCCCTTTTCCAGCATCTTCAAGAACAACCACTGGTTCCATTTGTAGTACTCGGGCTCGCATGTGGCGATTTCCCGGCTCCAGTCAATGGCCAAACCCATGGCTTGCATTTGGCGCTTCATGTAAGCAATGTTCTCAAAGGTCCACTTGGCGGGAGAGACTTTGTTTTTAAGCGCTGCATTCTCCGCTGGCAAACCAAACGCATCCCAGCCCATGGGCATCAACACATTGAAGCCCTTCATGCGAAGGTGTCGGGTCAGCATGTCGTTGATGGTGTAATTTCTCACATGACCCATGTGCAATTTGCCACTGGGGTAAGGCAACATGGAACACGCGTAATACTTCTTGCGACTGGCATCCTCTGTCACTTTAAAAGCGTTGCTTTGCGTCCAAGCGGCTTGGATGTATTGCTCGATTTGGGTGGGGTTGAATTTTTCTTGCATGAACTTCTAAACTTCAAAAAGTGTAAGGAGTGAGCGGCTTAAAAGGGTCAGAAATTGCCCTTGCGCCCAATCCATTTTGTTCTTTGAGCCAACGGATAGGCCAAAAACCAATGCTGAATCAGTCTTTCAAACCCAAAACATCAAACATGTCAAAGAGTCCAACATTTTGATGGGCCAAAAAACGGATTGCCCTGAGACTGCCTTGCGCGTAAGTCGAGCGTGAAGAGGACTTGTGGGTGATCTCTACACGCTCGCCGGTGCCTGCAAAAAGGACCGTGTGGTCGCCAACAATGTCTCCGCCCCTGATCGTGGAAAAACCAATGCTTCCTCGCTCGCGCTCTCCCGTGTGACCCTCTCTGGCAAAGACCGCGCAACTCTTCAAATCCTTGCCCAAGGCTTGAACCATCACCTCTCCCATTTTGAGTGCGGTGCCTGAAGGTGCGTCCACTTTGTGACGGTGATGAGCCTCAATGACTTCGATGTCAAAGTCGTCAGCCAAAGCTTGGGCTGCTTTTTCAAGCAACTTCAAGGTGACGTTGACGCCAACGCTCATGTTGGGCGAGAACACCACGGCCACTGAAGAGGCGAAATGCTCAACGCGAGCTTTTTCCTCTTCACTCAAACCCGTGGTGCCGATGACGGCTTTGACACCGAGTTGCGCACACAACTCCAAGTGTCTGAGTGTTCCACTGGGGCGGGTAAAGTCAATCAAAAATTGAGCCTTCTCCAGCGCTTGTTTGGCCTCATGGGTGACCACCACACCCGTGCTTTGACCGAGCAATCGACCCGCATCTTGACCCATCAAGGGACTGCCCTCAATGTCAATGGCTCCCACCAATTCGCAGTCGGCGGCCCCCAAGACGGCCTC
>CAIPII010000217.1 GCA_903865035.1 uncultured Burkholderiales bacterium
CAGACCTCAGCAGAAAACAAATCCTATCCAAATTACCCGAGCAGCAATTGTTATCACTTGAGTGGCACCCAAGGCACCCTCTCCATCCCCACCATGATGCTGCACAAGTACCCAAGTGATGCTGAACCCTCTTGGTTCACACCCATGATGGTGGAACAGCTGAGGGTTTCTGCACAAGATCCACTTGAGGTTCAACTCGCTCACTTTGTGGACGTGATTCTCAAAAAATCCCCTCCTCTTGTGAGCGCGCAAATGGGACTGGACAACTTGATCGCAGTCAATGCCATCGTTGAAAGCGCAAAAACGGGTCAACGCATTACCCTTTGAACTTGCTGGGATTGATATTTCTTCTCAGACTTCATAACCAGCTAGAGAACTCTACCAACAATTGGCCCCAATATTCACAAGTTCTTGACACGGTTCAATTTTTACAAAACTTGTTGAGTGTTAACATGGCAAATCACTTTGTCACTCTATGCTTGAGTGAAAAGATGAGTTGTTATCTATAGGAAAAAAACATGAAAAAACTCACCCATCACCTGTACTTTTGGGTGTTGTTGGCCATTTTGGCTGGCGGCACTTTTGGCTACTTTGATTCGCAAGATGCCGTCAAACTCAAAGTGCTTGGAGATGCATTTATTGGCCTGGTCAAAATGCTGATCAGCCCAATCATCTTTTGCACGGTGGTGTTGGGCATCTCTGGAGCTGGAGACATCAAAAAAGTGGGACGTGTGGGTGGCAAAGCTTTGATCTACTTTGAGGTGATCTCCACCTTTGCACTCATCTTTGGACTGATTGTGATGAATGTACTTCGCCCAGGTGACGGCTTTAACGTGGACCCCTCTACGTTGGATGCCAAAGCTGTGGCCTCTTATGCCAAGGCAGCTGGCGAGCAAAGCACGGTGGATTTTCTCATTCACATCATTCCCAAAACTTTTGCCGATGCCTTCACCGGCTCAGGCGACTTGCTGCAAGTGCTCTTCATCGCCATCCTTTTTGGGTACGCACTCTCTAAACTTGGTAAAAGTGGTGCCATCGTTCACGATTTCATTGAGCAAGTCTCACACGTCTTCTTTGGAATCATGAACCTCATCATGAAAGTTGCCCCCTTAGGTGCAGGTGGTGCCATGGCTTTCACCATTGGAAAGTATGGGGTCGCTGCCTTGAAGCCCTTGATGGCTTTGATGGGTAGCTTCTACCTCACCTGCGTGCTCTTTGTGGTGATTGTTTTGGGTGCCGTTGGATATTTTGTGGGTTTTAGTATCTTTCGCTTTGTGGCCTACATCAAGGATGAACTCTTGACCGTTTTAGGCACCTCGTCCTCAGAAACGGCATTGGTACCTTTGATGAGAAAACTCGAAGACCTCGGTTGCCCCAAAGCGGTTGTGGGATTGGTGGTTCCAGCTGGATATTCCTTTAACCTCGATGGCACCAACATTTATATGACCATGGCGGCCCTATTTGTGGCGCAAGCCTTGAACATTGACTTGACCCTCACGCAGCAGCTCACCATTTTGGCAGTGGCCATGCTCACCTCCAAGGGAGCATCTGGAGTCACAGGCTCAGGTTTCATCACTTTGGCGGCAACCTTGGCGGTGGTGCCCTCCATTCCAGTGGCTGGCCTTGCATTGATCTTGGGCATTGATCGCTTTATGTCTGAGGCCCGTGCACTCACCAATTTGGTGGGCAACGGTGTAGCAGCGATTGTGGTTTCAAGTTGGGAAAAAGAATTGGACAAAGAGGCACTAAAAGCCAAGCTTCAATCTTAAGTAACCGAGTCTCGATATTTGAGATAAAGGGGCATTGTTTAAAAACAATGCCCCTTTTTTGCTTAAAAGCTTATTGTCCTTCTACCTTCACAGCATCGGAACGGCATCCAAAAGTGTTCGGGTAAAAGTCTCTTTGGGATGGTTGATGACGTCTTGGGCGGGTCCCATCTCAATGATTTTACCCTCGTGCATCACAGCCACTTGATCGGCCAAGTAACTCACCACACCCAAATTGTGGGTGATGAACAAATAACTCACCCCGAGTTCATCTTTGAGTTCACGCAGCAAGTTCAAGATCTGAGCCTGAATGGACACATCCAATGCAGAGGTTGGTACATCGCAAATGATGAGAGCGGGTTTGACCGCCAATGCCCTGGCAATTGCGATCCTTTGTCTTTGACCACCCGAGAACTCATGGGGGAAGAGTTGAAGCGACTCGCGCCTCAATCCAACTCTTTCCATGAGCAAAAAGAGGTCTTTCATTCTTACTTCCTTGGACCACTCTGGATGAAGACTCTTCATGCCCTCCTCCAAAATCTCCTGCACCCGCATTCGAGGATTGAGCGAGGCATAGGGATTTTGAAAGATGATTTGTATCGACTCTCTGGCCAACTTGGAATGTGTTTTTTGAGGCGGTTGGGAAAACACAGTTTGTCCATTGAGCACCACTTCACCCGAGATCTTTGCGCTTTTGCCCAAGACCTGAACCAAGGCTTTGCCAAGGGTTGATTTGCCGCAACCCGATTCACCAACCAAAGCTAGGGTTTGACCTCTTAGAATTTCAAAACTCACGCCTCGAACAGCCTCAAAACGCTTTGAAGCACCGAACCATTTGCCGCCCAAGTCATAGCTCACGCTCAAATCTCGTACCTTCAAGAGTGGCTCTTGGTTTGAAACACTTGTGCGTTGACTGCGAGCTGCATCAGTTGCGCCCAACGCCCAGGCGGTAGAGGACTTGGTCAATGAAGGACTTTTCAAAGCACCCTCCAAATGCTCACCCCTTCGCACGCGAATGCATCTGACCCAATGCATTTGGGTGGTTGGCAATGGGATCAAGTTCACAGGTGCACTTTGACAATCGGCAAGAACGTGTGGGCACCTCGCCTCAAAACGACAGCCTCTAAAGGCTTGGGTCAAGGGGGGCACTTGACCCACAATGGCCTCCAAGTCTTGACCCCTTCTTTGTGTGGAGGGCAAAGCGTTGAGGAGCATCTGTGCATAGGGATGAGAGGGGAATTCAAAGAACTGTTCCCGGCTTGCGACCTCCACAATCTCTCCAGCGTACATAAGTGCCACATGATCCGCCATGCCTTTGACCACGGCCAAGTCATGGGTGATCAAAAGGAGAGCCATTTTTCTCTCCTTTTGGAGTCCCTTCAAGAGGTCCAAAATTTGAGCTTGCAGCGTCACATCCAGCGCTGTCGTGGGCTCATCGGCTATCAACAAATCGGGCTCTCCCGCCAGCGCAATTGCAATCATGACGCGCTGGAGTTGACCGCCTGAGAATTCAAAGGGAAATTGTTTCAATCGACGCTCGGGCTCAGGAATACCGACACGCTTGAGCCAATCAATGGCCATTTGGATTGACTGTTCACGCACGTTTTGAACATCACTCTTTGCTCTGAGCAATGGTTCAATCACCTCAAAGAGTTGATCACCGATGCTCATCACAGGATTCAAGCTCGTCGAGGGCTCTTGAAAAATGATGGAAATGCGCTTGCCCCTGAAGCTTTGCATCTGCCTCTCGGTCAAATCAAAAAGATCTTGGTCACCCAAACGAACCTCACCCGAATGCACTTGAGCTACGCTTGGCAAGAGTCGCATCAAAGACAAAGCGGTCATCGATTTGCCACACCCCGACTCCCCCACCAAAGCGAAGGTCTCACCTTCTTCGATGCTGAAGGAAAGTGCGCTCAGAGCTTGTGCCACTCCATGCTGAGTGTGCAGCCTAAGCCCCAAATCTTTGACGGTGATGGCATCAGATTGGATCGTGTCACTCATTCAAGCACCCCTTTTGGCGTTAATGGCCTTGGGATCAAACGCCTCCCTCACAGCATCGGCCAACAAGTTGGCACTGATGACCAACAAAAACATGAACAGGAAGGCACTCATGAGGGTCCACCAAATCACAGGAGTTGCGGCTAACTCCTCTCGTGCAGAGTTGATCATCACTCCAAAACTGGCCGTATTGGTATCGACCCCCACACCGACATAGGACAACACCGCTTCAGACAAAATAAATCCAGAGAATTGCATGACACAGTTGATCAGAACCAAATGCATCAAGTTGGGAGTGACGTGTGACCAAAGGATTCGGGTGTGGCTCACCCCAAAGGCCTTGGCCGCTTGTATGTACTCCAACTCTCTGATCTTCAAGGTCTCGCCCCGGATCAATCGACACAGTCCGGTGAAAGAGGTGAGACCCAAAATCAAGCACAAAAACAAAAGCCGCACATCACTTCTCTCAAGTGTTGAGGGAAAAATTTGAGCATGCGAATCGATGAACACTTGCAGCATCAATACCGTTGCTGCAATGAGGAGCACGTCAGGCACAGACGCCACAACGGTGTAGACGTATTGAATCAGCTCATCCACCCAACCCCTGAAATAGCCAGCCGTCACCCCAAGCCCCAAAGCGATGGGCATGATCACCAAAGTGGTAAGGGTGCCCATGACCATGGCGGTGCGAACGCTCTTCAATGCAATCAAAAGCACCGAATTGCCCGTTTGATCGGTTCCCAGTACGTGGTATCCACTGGAGAGTTCGACCAAGACGCACACCACCAAATAAATGGCAAAAAGGGTGCCATAAAAGGTCTTGAGAGGAAAGGAACTTGAGTGCAGAGCGCCTTGATCGCCATCTTCTTTTGCCCAAATGGCTTTAAAGATTGACCCCAGAGCCATCGAAGCCGCCAAGAGTCCTGCACCCAAAGCCAGCGCCTTTAAAAGAAGCACCACAACATCGGTTGTGAGCTCTTGTTCTGGATCTTTGAGGTGAGCGCCACCAAAACGAAGCCTCGGGTAGTCTCTGACTTGGGCGCCATCTCTTTGAAGGGTCTCCTTTCTGAAACCCACAGCAGACAGGGGTGCAGAGTACGTTCTCTCGCGAGACTCAGCCAATGGCTTCAAAAGCATGTCCAAAACCGATTTTGGCTCGCTCAAAGTACTCTTGGCCTGGGACGCGCCACTCGTGGGCTCAAGGGTGCGAAAGTGCACCGAGTCCAAAAGGGCCACAAGGATGAAACACATCAGCACCATGGCGCTTGAGATTGCAATGGGTTTTCTAAAAACCCGTGTCCAAGTTTCTCTGAGTGGAGGATTGCCCATCACATAACGCACGTAAAAACCCATCACAATGAGAATTGCGTAGAA
>CAIPII010000218.1 GCA_903865035.1 uncultured Burkholderiales bacterium
CCTTTTCCAAACCCAACGAATTTTTCCACAATCATAGACCTTAAACAATCTAAGTGAAGCTGCCATTTCAGATTCTGTTGATCGATCGAATACAAAAGAGGCTTGCCGATATTGCGCAGGCCTTGCGCCAAAACACAAATGCAGATGGTGACCCATTGGTGCAAGGTTTGCTGCAGTCTTACTCGAGCCAGGAGGAAAAAAACAACGCAGCTTGGAGGCTGTTTGAAGCCTCCAATCAAATGGATGAAGCATGTGTGCTCACCATTGATGCATGGTGCCAGCGGGTGCTCAAAGAGTACGCGATCCTAACAGGTCAGCCCTTTGATGAAGAGTTGAGTGTTCAAGAGCAAGAGATACAAACACACGCCACTGAGGATTTTTGGCGAAGGCACGTTTACCCACTGTCTCAAGACAATGCCAAAGCGTTGAAGTTGACTTGGACGAAAGGCTTTGAGAGCCTGGTGCTTTTGATGAAAAAGCATTTTGAAGCATATTCATTGCAGGTCAATGTTCGTCAAGAGCAAGAGGGGGATGAGCCACTCGCGAGTGACGAGTTGGGACATTTGATTGATCGCTGGCGGCTCAAAGCCGTTGCACTTCACCGTGAGTTGAGTCAAGATTTAGCAGCTGATTTGCGCTTGATGCAGTCTTGGTTGGAGCATGAGCAAATCCACTTCGCAACCGATTGGGACGGCAGGCGCTTCAATGGTGAAAAGCTGAGTGAAACACTCAAAGATTTGCTGAGTTGGTGCGAGTCAAAGGACTCGATGGGAGTTGTGTCGTTGGACCACAAGCAGTGCCTCAAGCTCACCAAGGGTGGTCTGCTCAAAATGCTCAGAACTGGAGCTGTCAAAGAAGTGCCTGAGTATTTTGAGCGATTTTCTCAATCATGCGAGTTGCTCTTTTCACTTGAGCCCTTGTCCAAAATACTAGAGCCTTTTGTGGTGGAGCAGATCCAAGCTCAGGTTGATTTGATCAAGCGTCAAAGAAGAGTCTTTGGCTTTGCAGATTTATTGAGTCGATTGTTTCAGGGCTTGAAAAATGAACACGCAAAAGAGCTCAAAGAGAAAATCAGACAACAGTTTCCAGCGATATTGATCGATGAATTTCAAGATACTTCCCCCATTCAATACGCCATATTCAATGAGATCTATGACATCAAGCGCAATGACCTCTCAACTTGTGTTTGTCTGATTGGAGACCCTAAGCAATCCATTTATGCCTTTAGAGGCGCAGATGTCAATATCTACATCAAAGCCAAAGAGGCCACCAGGGGTAGACATTTTGTTTTGAGTAAAAATTACCGCTCGACTCAATCCGTTGTAGATGTGGTGAATGCTTTTTTTGAGAGGGCTGAAGTTTCGTCTCAAGGTGCTTTCCTCTATGGCTCAAAGGACGTGAGTCCTTTGCCTTATGTGTCTGTGGTGGCCAATGGTGTCAAGCAAGAGTTTGTGACTAAGGGAGAGAGTCGATCGGTTTTGAAGTGGGCTTGTGATTTGACGCCCAAGGCCAGCGGTCAATTGCGAGAAGAGTTTTCTCAACACTGCGCTCAACAAGTCTTGGAGTGGTTGCAAAGTGAGGGTGTGGGATTTTCATCAACCCTCGGGGTTCAAGAACACGATGAACCGTTTGTCGCCCTAAAACCTTCAGACATAGCAATTTTGGTCCGAACCGGTACTGAAGCGCGTGCTGTTCGTCGCGCTTTGAGTCAACGGGGAATTGCCAGTGTGTTCATGTCTGACAGGGATTCGGTTTTTCAATCTCAGCAGGCCAGGGATTTGCTTCACTGGCTAAAGGCTGTGCACCGGTGCATGGATGCAAGACTTTTGCGCGCTGCTTTGGCCAGTCCCATGTTTGGTCTATCGCAGGTTGAACTCAAAACCTTGCTCACACAAGATGAGGTTTTTGATGGCTACTCGGCTTTGGTCAAAAGATTGCATGATACATGGAACAACAAAGGCGTTTTTGCAATGTTGCGAGAAACCTTGTTTGCTTTGTCATTGCCCCAACAATGGATGAACAAAGGCGAAGGTGGTGAGAGAGCTTTGACCAATGTGCTTCATTTGGCAGAAATTTTGCAGAGCTGGTCAGTCAGTTTAAAGACGCCTCAGTCTCTCATCAATGCTTTGACTCAAACCATTGTCACCGATTCCAATGACTTGGATGAGCACACCCTTAGGCTTGAGAGTGAGAGCGATGTGGTGCGAGTGATCACCATTCACAAGTCCAAGGGTCTTGAGTTTCCCTTAGTGATGATGCCGTTTTTGGGAATATATAAAAAAGCCCAACCCAAGGACAAGGTCACGGCTTTGGTCGATGGAGTTGAAGTTGATCCAGAGCAAGAGCGATTGAGAGAAGATTTGCGGCTGCTCTATGTGGGTTTAACCCGTGCAGTGCATGCCTTGTGGCTTGGCTTGGGACGTCTCAAAGGCACTCAAAAGCAAGAGTGCACAACGCATTTGAGCGCGGTGGGGTATTTGATCAGTGCTGATCACTCTGCATTGAATGCCGATTCATTGAGAGAGGCTCTCACAGAACAATTTGGCTCAGATCCTAGAGTTGAAGTGGTGTTTGTGAATGGCGACGAAAAGCCACAAGGTCGCTACGAGATGCTTGAGGCCCTGCATTCAAAACCCGCCAGAGCCTACACCAAGCGTTTTGATGTCACTTACAAAATCTCTTCCTTCTCCTCTTTGCTCAGGTGGCAAGACGCGCAGTCCATGCAGTTGCCCGCATGGGCGCCCTTGGGAGGGGCTGATGATGAGCCGCCTCTTGAAGTGAGCTTCGCTTTGACTGCCGATAGATTCAACGGCTCAAGTGACCATGAGTCTGTGTTACCCATTTGGCGCTACCTGCCGGGTGGCGTTGAGTTTGGCAACTGGGTGCATGAGTTGCTGCAGCGCTTGGTCGATGAATCTGTGGGTTTTCACCACATTCAAACTCAAGATCCACTTTACGTGTCCCTGATTGAACCGCGAATCCAAACGCTACAGAACTTGGTGAGTGTGAATGCGATTTTGAAAAAACATCCTCATTTCAG
>CAIPII010000219.1 GCA_903865035.1 uncultured Burkholderiales bacterium
CCTCCAGCCAGTCTTGGAACACCAAAGATCAAAGAGCAAATCATTCACTTTGTGAATAAAAAAATGCCGGGAAATTTGCCCAAGAAAACGGCCCGTGCTTTGCTTGACATTGAGGACTCCAATTACGTGCCCATCATCAGAAATCCTGTGAGCACGAGCGCAGACTCTGAGGCGGTCTTTTATTTCCCTGGTTGTGGTTCAGAGCGCCTTTTTTCTCAGGTGGGCTTGGCCACCCAAGCCATGCTTTGGCACGCTGGCGTTCAAACTGTTTTGCCCCCCGGCTATTTGTGCTGTGGATACCCCCAAAAGGGAAGCGGGCAGTTTGACAAAGCCGAGAAGATCATCACCGATAACCGTGTGCTCTTTCACCGAGTGGCCAACACCTTGAATTACTTGGACATCAAAACGGTGGTGGTGAGTTGTGGCACTTGTTACGATCAGCTCCAGACCTATCAGTTCGACAAGATCTTCCCAGGATGCCGCATCATTGACATCCATGAGTTCTTGCTCGAAAAGGGCATCGTGTTGAATGCCGATCAAGCTGGTGCTTATCTCTACCACGATCCTTGCCACACCCCCATGAAGCTTCAAGATCCGATGAAGACCGTGAAAGCCTTGGTGGGTTCTCAGGTCTTGAAGTCAGATCGCTGCTGTGGTGAGTCTGGCACCTTGGGCGTCACCCGTCCAGATGTGTCCACGCAAATCAGATTCAGAAAAGAGGAAGAACTCCTCCAAGGCGAAAAAGACTTGAGGGCAATGTCAGGTGAGAGCAAGGGCGCTGTAAAAGTGCTCACGAGTTGCCCGAGTTGCTTGCAAGGTTTGTCGCGCTTTGAAGGCGACTTACAAAATGGATTGCTTGAAGCAGACTACATCGTGGTTGAGATGGCCAATCAAATTTTGGGCAAAGATTGGTTGCCCCAGTACGTTGAGCAAGCCAACAGCGGAGGCATTGAGCGAGTTTTGGTGTAAGCCTAAATTTTTGCTACTGCAGATACAACATAAAAACCATGACCAAGGCTAAAAAAGCGTTTCCCCATCCAACCGATTTGGTGGTTCACCAAAGCACGCGTCAGCTGGAGATCGCTTTCTCTGACGCGTCCACTTTCAAGATTCCTTTTGAGCTCATGAGGGTCTACAGTCCCTCGGCTGAAGTTCAGGGTCATGGCCCAGGCCAAGAGGTGCTTCAAACTGGAAAGAGAGAGGTTGGTGTCGTGGGTTTGGAGCCCGTGGGTAACTATGGGGTCAAGCCCGTGTTCAGCGATGGACACGATTCAGGAATCTTCACTTGGGAGTACCTCTATCACCTGGGTTCCAATGAAGACAAGCTTTGGGCTGAGTATGAAGAAAGATTGCACCGACAGGGCGTTCAAAGGGATGACCCGATGGTGAGTGCCGCAACAGGGGGTGCTTGCTCAACTCACGATCACTGATTCAAGATAACTTTGACTGAATGAACCAATTTCTGGTGCATTGGGATGAATCACTTAACACTTTTTTAGTTTAGCTGCCGTGAAAATTCTAAGTATTTCTGGGTTTAAGGTTTTGCCCAGCGTCTGATTCTTGATAGCAATCTTTTCTGATCTTCTTCTCCAATTGGCATGATGGGTATCTTATCAATTGCATCCTCGGGCGAAAGATATCCATATTTCAAAAGTGCTGAACAAAATTCACGATCTTTTGGTCTGCCAGCTGCAGCTTTAGATAAAAAGAGATCGAGTATGTCTAAACAATATCCCACACGATCGTTGGTTTGTCTATTTTGTACCCTATGAACACGGCTCATCCAGTCCCTGGGCTATATGGCAGTATTGGGTCCGACCCCTTGCGCATAGTAGCCATGCGTTTCATGAAACAAAGACCCCTCTCCAATTGAACCATCAATTTTGTCAGCCAAGTCGGGTGACTGAAGAGGGTATATATCCACCTCCATGGAAACTGTGAAGATTCTTTCAGGGTTGGGCACTCCA
>CAIPII010000220.1 GCA_903865035.1 uncultured Burkholderiales bacterium
ATTGGCAAGACCCCACGCAGTTGTCCAGCGACCTACATTGGGTTTTGGGACACGGTGAGAAAACTCTTTGCAGAAACCCTTCAAGCCAAGGCGCGAGGTTATGGTCCCGCTCGCTTTAGTTTCAACACAGGCGAGGGGCGATGCGCCATGTGCGAGGGTCAAGGCATGCGAACCATCGAGATGAGTTTCTTGCCCGATGTGAAGGTGCTTTGTGAGAGTTGCAAGGGCGCGCGCTTTAACAGTGAAACTTTGAGCGTGACGTGGAGGGGCAAAAGCATTGGGGATGTGTTGCAAATGGAGGTCGATGAGGCGGTTGAGTTTTTTGCGAGCATGCCCAATATTGCGCACCCATTGAGCTTGTTAAAGGATGTGGGTCTGGGTTATTTGACGCTGGGCCAACCCTCTCCAACCTTGAGTGGTGGCGAGGCTCAGCGCATCAAATTGGTGAGCGAGCTCTCCAAGGTCAGAGACGATGTGGGCAAGCGCGGTTACAAAGTGCCCCACACCCTTTATGTGTTGGATGAGCCAACGGTTGGGCTACACATGGCGGACGTGGATTTGCTCATTCGAGTCTTGCACCGATTGGTTGACGCTGGACATTCAGTGGTGGTGATCGAGCACGATTTGGATGTCATTGCCGAGGCCGATTGGATCATCGACATGGGCCCTAAGGGGGGCAGTGGAGGCGGTCTGGTGGTTGGCGCTTGCACGCCAGAGACCTTGGTGGCGAGCCCCAGGAGTCAAACGGGCCAAGCCTTGAAGGGCGTGCTTGAGCGGCAGGCTCACTGATGTCAAGGGACACCCCGATCGCCTGAGGGGCATGAAGAGGCGATCGGATGATGGGGGATTAGTTGTTTTGCAGAGCCAAGCCCGCGTGCTCTCGCAAGGGGTGAAAGTGAATTTTTGGGAAACGCTCTTGGGCCAAGCGCACATCGTAGGGTGAGGTGCAAAGGTAGGCCAGTGCGTTGGCCGCATCGGTTGCCATGCGAGAGGCGTAGGCGTGTGTGAAGGCCTTGAGCTCGGCGTCGCTGTCCGCGCTGATCCATCTGGCTCCTGTGTAGGGGCAAGATTCAAGTCGCACGTCGCAATCGTATTCGGCTTTGAGTCGGTGTTGAACCACTTCAAACTGCAATTGACCAACCGCGCCCAAGAGCATCAAACCACCGGCATCGGGTTTGAAGACTTGGATGGCACCTTCCTCGCCGAGTTGAGCCAAACCGGTTTGAAGTTGTTTGGTGCGCAGTGGGTTTTTGAGGACCACGGTCATGAAGAGTTCGGGCGCGAAAAACGGCAGCCCCGTGAATTGCAGCGCAACGCCATCGGTGATGGTGTCTCCGAGTTGAACGCCACCGTGCGTGGTAAAGCCAATGATGTCGCCTGCGAATGCTTCTTCAACGGCCTCTCTGCGTTGACTCAAAAAGGTCACGACCGAGGTTGGGCGAAGCTCTTTGGCGGTGCGCTGAACCTTTAACTTCATGCCCGGCGTGTATTGGCCAGAGGCCACTCGCACAAAGGCAATGCGGTCTCGGTGAGAAGGGTCCATGTTGGCTTGAACTTTGAAGACGACACCAGCGAAATGTGCATCATCGGGAGCAATTTCTTGGGTTTTGACGCTGTGGTTCACGCTCAAGGTGCTGATGCGAGGTTGGGGTGAGGGGGCCAAGTCGATCAAGGCGTCCAGCACCTCCATGACACCAAAATTGTTCACGCCTGAACCAAAAAACACGGGCGTTTGTTTGCCACTCAAAAAAGCTTCTCGGTCAAAGGCGGGTGAGGCGCCGGTGGCGAGTTCCATGCTCTCCAATGCGTTGGTGAATTCAGCCCCGAAGCGCTTTTGCAGGGTCTCTTGTTCGCTCAAAGGCAGGGTCTCAAAGTCCTCGGGCCTTCTCTCGGAGCCGGATTCAAAGACTTTCATGCTTTGTGCTTTGAGGTCAATGATGCCGCCAAAGCTCTTGCCTTGCCCTACAGGCCAAGTCATGGGCACGCAGGGCATGCCCAGTTCTCTCTCGACTTCGTCCAAGATGTCCAAGGGGTCTCTCACCTCACGGTCCATTTTGTTGACAAAGGTGATGATGGGGGTGTCCCTTTGCCGGCAAACTTCAATCAAGCGTCTGGTTTGGGCCTCAACACCGTTGGCTGCGTCAATCACCATGAGGGCCGAGTCAACGGCGGTGAGCACGCGGTAGGTGTCTTCTGAAAAGTCTTTGTGTCCAGGCGTGTCCAGCAAATTGATGACGTGCTCGCGGTAGAGCATTTGCATGACGGAGGATGCCACCGAGATGCCACGCTGCTTTTCGATCTCCATCCAGTCGCTCGTGGCATGGCGAGAGGCTTTGCGGGCTTTGACGGAGCCGGCGATTTGAATGGCACCTGAAAACAACAATAGTTTTTCGGTGAGCGTGGTTTTGCCGGCATCAGGGTGAGAGATGATGGCAAAGGTTCGGCGTCGTTTGACTTCTTGGCGGATGGCCTCCACTGACATGGTGCGTTGTACTCAGGTGATGGGAAGTTGAAAGACTTGGCGCACACCAGATGAGGGTGCGCCAAGCAGTGTGGGGATGGGATCCAAATGCAGTATTTTAACGCCCGCGCCCTCTTTTTTTTGGGGTCCTTTGTGGCCTCCAAGCTGGGCTTGGCGCTTGAGTGGGGGTCAATTGAAAAGGGGCATTGTCGTCTTCGATGTCGATGGGTTAAAATATTGACCATCCGAGGAGCGATGCAACCCTAGGGTCATTGAGCAAGGCCAATCCTATGTGGGTTGATCCACACGCCCTCAATGCCCGCGTGGTGAGGCTCGGTGAATCATGCAAGCAACGGCGCTCACCCACTGTGTCAGTGTGAGGTGAGGGCGTTTCTTGCAGATGAGTTTTGTTCGATCAAGTCAAAACTCATCTGCATGGTTCCTCTCCCCCCACATGAGTGAGCCAAAGGGTTCAGCCAACGCGAGCGTTTGCTCTTGTTGGGTCCGCATTTGGTCTCTCCACTGGGCAGTGGTTTATCTTTAACCGCTTTGGAGTGATGATCAATGAACGCTGTGAATAAACCCTTGCATGCCACGGACTATGTGGTGGCCGATTTGTCTTTGGCCGAGTGGGGCCGCAAGGAAATCAAAATTGCCGAGACCGAAATGCCCGGCCTCATGTCCATTCGTGAAGAATTCAGCAAGGCCCAGCCATTGAAGGGCGCTCGCATCACGGGTTCGCTGCACATGACGATTCAAACGGCAGTGTTGATTGAGACGCTGCAAGCTTTGGGCGCACAAGTGCGTTGGGCCTCTTGCAACATTTATTCAACACAAGACCATGCTGCTGCAGCCATTGCGGCAGTGGGCACACCTGTTTTTGCCAAAAAGGGCGAAAACTTGACCGAGTACTGGGAGTACACCCACGAGATCTTTGAGTTTGGCGCTGCAAACACGACAGATGAAGGCCCCAACATGATTTTGGACGATGGTGGTGACGCCACGCTGCTCATGCACTTGGGTCAAAAGGCACAAGAGGACCGCTCACTCTTGGATCACCCAACCAGCGAAGAAGAGACTTGTTTGTACGCAGCGATCAAGGCCAAATTGGCCCAAGATCCCACTTGGTACAGCAGAAAAGCCAAGCACATCATTGGTGTGACTGAGGAGACCACAACCGGTGTTCACCGCTTGAAGGAAATGTCTGCCAAGGGCGCGCTCCTCTTTAGAGCGATCAACGTGAACGACTCCGTGACCAAGAGCAAGTTTGACAACTTGTATGGCTGCCGCGAATCTTTGGTGGACGGCATCAAGCGCGCAACCGACGTGATGATCGCAGGCAAAGTGGCCGTGGTCGCTGGTTACGGTGATGTGGGCAAAGGCAGTGCGCAAGCCTTGAGGGCTTTGAGCGCTCAGGTGTGGGTGACCGAGATTGACCCCATCAACGCATTGCAAGCGGCCATGGAAGGCTACAAAGTGGTCACCATGGACTACGCGCAAGACAAGGCCGATATTTTTGTGACTGCAACCGGCAACAAGCACGTGATCACGCATGAGCACATGCTCAACATGAAAGACCAAGCGATCGTTTGCAACATTGGACACTTTGACAACGAGATCGATATTGCGTCGATGGAGAAATACACTTGGGAAGAAATCAAGCCCCAAGTCGACCACATCGTGCTGCCCAATGGTCACAAAATCATCATGTTGGCCAAAGGCCGTTTGGTGAATTTGGGTTGTGCAACGGGCCACCCAAGCTTTGTGATGAGCTCCTCGTTTGCCAATCAAACGATTGCGCAGATTGAACTCTTCACGCACCCTGAGAGGTACGAAGTGGGCCAGGTCTATGTGCTGCCCAAGCACTTGGATGAAAAAGTGGCACGTTTGCACCTGAAAAAAGTCGGCGCCATGTTGACCGAGCTCTCACCAGAGCAAGCGGCCTACATCGGTGTGGACGTGAACGGTCCTTACAAGCCCGACGCTTACCGTTATTGATTGCGTCTTGGGTTGACATGAAGCCCCGCCCCAAGAGCGTTTGAAATTCAAGCGCCTGTGGGGCTTCATTCTTTCAACAATACATCGAATTGATCAGCATGCGCGCTCTTTGCCGTGTTGCATGAGCGTGTCGTGAGCCGGGCAGGAGACCCACCGTCATGACAAGAACCCGTCAAGCCAATCGGCCAGATTTGAGCGTGGAGTTCTTTCCACCGAAAACACCCGTGGGGGTCGACAAGTTGGCCCTCACGCGCCAAAAACTGTACGCCTTGAACCCAGAGTTTTGCTCCGTCACCTATGGTGCTGGGGGCTCCACACAGGCTGGCACCCTCAACACCGTACAAGCCATTTTGCTGGAGGGCCAAACGCCTGCGGCTCACCTCTCGTGTGTGGGGGCGAGTCGCGACACGCTCATGGCGCAATTGACGCAAATGCAGCACATGGGGGTCAAGCGACTGGTCGCCTTGAGGGGCGATTTGCCCAGTGGTTTTGGCTCGAGTGGCGAGTTCCAATATGCAAGGGATTTGGTGGCCTTTGCGCGCGAGCAGTTTGGAGACGCCTTTCACATTGAGGTGGCGGCCTATCCCGAGATTCACCCGCAGGCCAAAAGCGCGCAAGCCGATTTGAGAGCTTTTGTGGACAAGGTCAAAGCGGGTGCGAATTCAGCCATCACGCAGTACTTTTACAACAGCGACGCGTATTTTCGATTTGTCGACGACGTTTACCGCTTGGGCGTGGACATTCCTGTTGTGGCAGGCATCATGCCCATCACCAGTTCCTCACAACTGTTGCGCTTTTCAGACATGTGTGGCGCAGAGGTGCCACGTTGGATTCGTTTGAGGCTGCAAGAGTTCGGAGACGATCAGGCGTCCATCAAAGCTTTTGGCTTGGAGGTGGTGAGTGACTTGTGCGATCAACTCCACACGGCAGGGGTCAAAGGCTTGCACTTTTACAGCTTGAACCAAAGTGAGCCCATTTTGGAGATTTGCGCTCGGCTGGGCTGGTTGGCTTAAGAGCCGCCGTGCTCGATGTGGAACTGGGCGTGACTGTCTTGTCCCAAATGCTCTTTGAGGTAAGGCAGGGACTCCTCTGCCAAGGCCTTCAGGGTGTAGGGGGGGTTGATTAAAAACACGCCACTCCCAGGCAGTCCAGGGCGTTCTTGTTTGGCGCCATCCAAGAGTTGATGGGGCAGCGGGGTGAATTTGGCCGACTTGGTGGTGAGTGACAAGTGAAGCCAAGGGCGACCTGCTTGGTTGGCCAAGGTTCTGAGCC
Source organism: uncultured Burkholderiales bacterium (assembly GCA_903865035.1). GTDB lineage: Bacteria > Pseudomonadota > Gammaproteobacteria > Burkholderiales > Burkholderiaceae_C > Limnohabitans. The sequence continues at coordinate 5,732 of CAIPII010000220.1, forward strand.
GTTTGGGCAAATCGTGTGCCTCTGGCCTTGCGATCAAGGGGTACCAGACCATGTAGGTACCGGTTGCAAAGCGACGCAAAGCGTCTTGAATGCTGGCGCTCACCTTGGCGTAATCGGTTTTGATCTCATAGCTTGGGTCCATCAGGACCAAAGCGCGCTTGCTCGGAGGCGGCAAGAGTTTTTTTAAGCTCTCAAACCCGTCCTCCCGAATGACAGCGACTTGTCTGCCCGCCTCGAGTTGCTTCACATGACCTTCAAGGAGCCTGGCGTCGGTTGGATGCAACTCAAAGAGTTTGAGCTTGTCTCTGTCTCCAAGCATGCGTTGCACGATGAAGGGGGAGCCGGGGTAGATGGCGGCTGATTTGGCGGGGTTGAAGAGGGCCACCGTCTCCAAATATTGGGCAATCATGGGCGGGGGCGCGTGGGTTTTGGCCGCTTGTTGCAGCAACTGAAACCCCTCTTTGATCTCGCCACTGAGCAATGCGTGCTCGCTGTCCAAGCGGTAGAGTCCTGCTCCTGCGTGGGTGTCAATGACGTTCAAAGCCACGGGCTTTTCGGTCATGTATTGTGTCACAGCGATCAATACACTGTGTTTGAGCACGTCGGCATGGTTGCCGGCGTGAAAGGCGTGGCGATAACTAAACATGGCATGGATGGTAACCGTTTATGCTTCATTTTTAGACTTTTCAAGTGCACTCTGGGGGTCAAATGCTTCAGCTTAGAAGCAACAAGGGGGGTGGGGTTCTAGGCAAAGCGCTTGAAATGGGCTAAAATGGAGGGCTTCGCAGCGAAAATGTGGTCCCGCGGCTTAGTCTCATCTCCCCACCTAAGAGGTTCTCGTCAGAAGAACACCGACCGTGGAAAAGGACCCAACAAACCTTTCCTTCAGGATAAATCCATGACAACAACTTTCAGCGCAAAACCCGCTGAGGTCGTGCATGAGTGGTTTGTGATTGACGCCACCGATATGGTGCTCGGACGTGTTGCCAGCGAAGCTGCACTCCGTTTACGCGGCAAACACAAGGCCATTTACACGCCTCACGTCGACACGGGCGACTTCATCGTCGTCATCAACGCAGCCAAGCTGCGTGTCACAGGCAACAAAGCCCTCGACAAAATTTACTATCGCCATTCTGGTTTCCCTGGTGGCATTTACGGAACGAATTTCCGTGACATGCAAGCCAAGCACCCTGGTCGCGCGCTTGAGAAAGCGGTCAAAGGCATGCTGCCCAAAGGTCCTTTGGGCTACGCCATGATCAAAAAACTCAAGGTCTATGGGGGCGCAGAGCATCCCCACAGTGCTCAACAACCCAAGCCGCTAACCTTCTAAGGAGCCAGACATGATCGGAGAATGGAACAATGGCACAGGACGCAGAAAGTCCAGTGTTGCTAGAGTTTTCTTGAAAAAGGGCTCTGGAAAAATCACCATCAATGGAAAAGACATTGCCGATTATTTTGGACGTCAAACGTCCATCATGATCGCCAAGCAGCCTTTGGTGTTGACTCAGTTTGCTGAGCACTTTGACATTCAAGTCAATTTGCACGGCGGCGGTGAGTCAGGTCAAGCCGGTGCGGTGCGTCACGGCATCACACGTGCATTGATCGATTACGATGCAAACCTAAAGCCAGTGCTCTCACAAGCCGGTTACGTCACTCGCGATGCCCGCGAAGTGGAGCGTAAAAAGGTTGGCTTGCACGGTGCTCGTCGCAGAAAGCAGTTCAGCAAGCGCTGATTTTGTGGTGGGTTGCCCAGTCGGGTGTGGCATCTTTGCTGCACTTGGCTCCTCAAACCCATTCCTGCTTCACACAAAACCCAAAGTGGCTTTTCGTCCTTTGGGTTTTTTGTTGGGAATTTGAGAGTCGCCAAGTGGCCAAGCTGTCGGTTTTTATAACCACATTGGTGGTGATGTTGAAGTTATTTTGTTAATATCTGACTTGATTACTGAGGTATTGCGATTTCTCAAGCTTGTCCATCAAAGGGGATGTGTTTGAGACACAGCGATGCTTTGGGCTCAAAGCCCACTGAGGTTTTGGGATATTTGTATAAAACATTTTGGAGATTGCCATGAGCGCTGTTGCACACGAAGCGGAAACGCAGATGCCTGAGCCCATTATTTTCACCGACAGTGCTGCGGCTAAAGTGGCCGATTTGATTGCTGAAGAGGGCAACCCTGAGCTCAAACTGCGCGTGTTTGTGCAAGGCGGTGGATGCTCTGGCTTTCAGTACGGATTCACCTTTGATGAGGTGACCAACGAAGACGACACCACCATGAGTAAAAATGGTGTGTCGCTTTTGATCGACGCCATGAGTTACCAGTATTTGTTGGGCGCTGAAATTGATTACAAAGAGGACCTTCAAGGTTCACAGTTTGTGATCAAAAACCCAAATGCCACCACCACATGCGGTTGCGGCTCATCTTTCTCGGTTTGATCTGAGCCAAAGGGGGGGGAGCCTTCAAGGCTTCCTCAAGCGGGCGTGTGTGAGCCCAGCACTCTAGGGCCTTTGGCACCAGTGACCTTTGGCACATTGCCAAATCCTTTGCTCAAGTGTTGATTGGCCAGCCAAGCAAAGGCGCTGGCTTCAATTTGGTCAACGGGCCAACCCAAATCCTTTGATGTTTGAAGCTCAACGGCTTGGGTTGGGAACATTTGGCGTGTTCGTTCTTGAAATTCTGCGACCAAAGCCAAATTCAAGGCGCCACCCCCACACAAAACAATCCGTCCCAAGCCCTTGAGTGAAGAGCTCGTGAGCGCTTGAACCCACGCAAGGCTTTGCAAGCAGCTCTCGGCCGTCAACGCGCACAAGGTGGCTTGTACATCCTCTGCTCTTGGGCTCGTGCCCGTGTGAGCGTGAAAGTGTTTGAAATGTCCATCAAGCCAAGTGGCGTGAAAGAGATCACGACCCGTGCTTTTGGGAGGAGCTTGTTTGAAAAAGGGTTCTTCAAGCAACTGTGACAAGAGCTCGGTGTTCACAGTCCCTTGAAGGCTCCAGTCCCCATTGCGATCAAAATCCATGTTGAGGTGGCGCTTGCACCAAAGGTCCAGGAGCACATTGCCGGGTCCGCAATCAAAGCCAATCAACTCTTCGGGTTGGTGGGCTTGGGGCAACCAGCTGAGGTTGCTCATGCCGCCAAGGTTGAAGACCGCCACCGCTTGATGGGGGGCGCTGAAAATCGCTTGGTGAAAGGCAGGCACGAGGGGGGCGCCTTGACCGCCACTTGCCACATCCCGGGCTCTGAAGTCGCTCACCACATCGATGTGGGTGAGCTCGGCCAAGAGGGCTGGATTCAAGAGCTGAGTCGTGTAGCCCCAGGCGTCGTGCAGCCCTGGTTGGTGGCGAACGGTTTGTCCATGTGCGCCCAAAGCGCGGATTTGCTCGTGTGAGCGTCGTGTGCTTTGGAGCAGATCCAAGGTGCACTGGGCGTAGAGCTCAGAGATGCGATTGGCAGCCAAATGCGAGCGGTGCAACTCCTCTTGGCAACCTTCATTGAGGGCCATGAGTTCGAGTTTGAACTCGGATGGGAAAGCCAAGAAGCTGTGACCCAAGACGCAAGGGTTTTTTGAGTCGGAAAAATCGATCAAGACCGCATCCACGCCATCCAGGGAAGTCCCAGACATCAGGCCCACAAAAAGCTGGGGCTCGGTGGGTGCATGAGGGGCTGACATGGACTGCCTCAGTCGATGTCGATGGTGTCTAGCGTTTGTGCTTTGGCCAATGCGGCTTGTGCGCTCAAGGCCACCCGGTTGAATTGTGGGCGAAGTTCTTGGGCCACTGGGGTTGCATCGATTTGTTTGGCGAGCATCAAAGGATCTTGGTGTTGGCCGTTGAGTCTGAACTCAAAGTGCAGGTGTGGACCGGTGGCCCAACCCGTTTGGCCCACTGCGCCGATGGCGTCTCCTTGAGAGACGGTTTGTCCTTTGCGAACTTTGATGCTTGAGAGGTGAGCGTACACGGTCAAGGGGCCTTGGGGGTGCTGCACAAAGATCACATTGCCGTAGCCATTTTGTACACCTGCAAATTCCACGACGCCGTCGCCCACGGCTTTAACGGGCGTGCCCATGGGGGCTGCATAGTCGATGCCAAGGTGCGCTTTCCAAGTTTGCAAAATCGGGTGCAACCTCATCGTGAAACCACTGCTGATTCGAGAGAACTGCAAGGGGGCTGCGAGGTAAGTGCGGCGCAAATTTTTGCCATCCATCGCATAGTAGTCTCCCCCTTTGGGTGACTTCAGTGAGGGGAACCAAAGCGCTTGGTGGGTGCGGCCACGGTTGACGAATTCGGCACTCAAGATGCGGCCGGTTTTGATCACTTCTCCGTCTGCCAAGAAGGTCTCATAGACCACGCTGAAGTGGTCTCCTTTTTTTAAAGCGCGGTGAAAGTCGATGTCGCCCGAGAAAATTTCGACCATTTGGTTGGCGATGGCATCGGGAATTTTGGCTTGATCGGTGGCTTGAAAGAGGCTGGTTTGAATGGTTGCACCTGCCACTTGCGTGCTGGACAAGAGGGGCTCAGATTGCATGCGTGCGCTAAAGCCCAATGCGTTTCGGGTGATGACCAAGCGCTCAAAATGATCTGTGTTGGCGCCGACCCATTTGGCGGTGAGCTGATTCAATTGGTGACGCTCGTTGGTGTTGACGCTCACCAGTCTTGCCTCTTTGGCCAGGAGGTTTTGGCGCACCATCGGGTTGCTCGTCAAAAAGCGCGCGGCCTCGGAGTCCAGCACCTCCAGGCGCGAGAGCAATGAGTTGGCGTTGTCGCTGGAGCGCGACCACTCGCTCTTGAAAATGTTAAAGCCTGAGTTCAACTCCAAGGGGTTGAGCTGCAACTCGGGCAAGCTTGTGAGGGAGTTGCTGGGTGCGCTGGCACCCAAGTTCGAGCCCATGGGGTCAAGATGGCTGCTCAATGGGTCTGCATGGGTCGCATTGGCGTTGGGGGGTGCACTTGAAGGGCTTGCACTGGAATCGGTGGCGGGCAATTGAAGCTTGGAGCCCAATTGCTCGGATTCAAAGAGGGGGTTGAGGGGCAGCGCCACGCTCAGTGTTTTGGGGGTGATCAAGGAGGCATCTGGCCCCAAGCTCACCAAGGCGAAGGAGGCCCCGCACACCCCTAGGGTGAGGGCAACAGCAAAGAGGCCCGCCCATTTGGCGCGATTTGCATGGTGGGCGCGCACAGCCAAAATCATTGCCAACAGGGCAAAGAAGAGCTCAGCTGCCAAGGCTTGAATCAATTTCAGAAAACTAAACACAGACCACCGGGTGCAAAATGGAATTGGGGCGAAGAAAAAATTCAAAAGAGATCCCATTGTGCCAGTGCTGCACAAGCGGGACCCTGCTTCAAAGGCTAAAATGAGTCAGGACGTGTGCCAAACCCATTTCTGCCGATTTCTCAGACGCGGGAGGGTCAGTATACCCTTTTTTGGGCCCCTTGGACCCAAGGAATTACGGCCTAAAAGATGAGTCAATTCAAGGGCTTCGGGCCGCTTATTGACGCTTTTGAATAACATTTTTGCGACTTTTGTGTCCCTCAAAGAGACCTTTGGCGCAAAGAACACGCATGCAATTGAGTAAAACATGACCCAGCAGACCCCTGACTCCCATCAGCCACAAGTCCTCAGTGAGGCGGTGCAGCACGCCTTGGACGTCACGCTCAAGGGCTGTGATGAGTTGCTCCCCCAAGAGGCGTGGGTCAAAAAACTGGTTCGCCACGAGCAAACGGGCAAGCCCTTGCGCATCAAGTTGGGGCTTGACCCCACGGCGCCAGACATTCACTTGGGTCACACCGTGGTGCTCAACAAAATGCGCCAACTCCAAGATTTGGGTCACCAGGTGATTTTCTTGATTGGTGACTTCACCTCCTTGATTGGGGATCCATCGGGCAGGAACCAAACCCGCCCGCCCCTCACCAAGGCTCAAATTGAGGCCAATGCCCAAACGTATTACAAGCAAGCCAGTTTGGTGTTGGATCCCGCACGCACCGAGATTCGCTACAACAGCGAATGGTGTGAGGCTTTGGGAGCGAGTGGCATGATTGAGCTATCGGCCAAATACACGGTGGCTCGCATGATGGAGCGAGATGATTTTGACAAGCGCTTCAAATCGGGTCAGTCGATTGGATTGCATGAATTTTTGTACCCCCTCATGCAAGGCTATGACAGCGTCGCATTGAAGAGCGATTTGGAGTTGGGTGGCACGGATCAGAAATTCAATTTGTTGATGGGTCGCCACCTTCAAGAGGTTTATGCCCAAGAGCCGCAGTGCATTTTGACCATGCCCCTCTTGGTGGGTTTGGATGGCGTGGACAAAATGTCCAAGAGCAAGCACAACTACATCGCCATCACCGATGACGCCAACACGATGTTTGCCAAGGTCTTGAGCATCAGCGATGACTTGATGTGGACGTGGTACCCCTTGCTGAGCTTCAAGTCGACCCAAGAGATCGAGGGCTTAAAGCGCGCAGTCGAGCAAGGCTTGAACCCCAAAGAAGTCAAGGTGGCCTTGGCCATGGAGATCACGCAAAGGTTTCACAACTTGCATGCCGCGCAAGCCGCGCAAGAGGACTTCCAGTTGCGCAGCAAGGGCGGGGTGCCTGAGAACTTGGTGGAGGTGCATTTGAGTGGCGCGCCTCTTGGCATTGGCGCCTTGGTGCGTGAGGCGGGCTTGGCTGAGTCGGGCGCAGAGGCCAATCGCTTGGTCGAGGGTGGTGGCGTCAAAATCGATGGTGTCGTGATCAAGGACAAAGCACACAAATGCCTTGAGGGCACCTTTGTGCTGCAAGTGGGCAAGCGCCGATTTGCAAAAGTGACATTGAAGTCGCAATGAGTTCTGTCACAATCCATGCTCACTCACAGCTCTTAGAGCGCGCACTTTCAAGATGAACACACAATCCACGAACTTTCAAGACAGGTGGCTCAGCCCCAAAGGCCTCTTGAAGGTGTCGGTGGTGGTGGCCATCATCACCATTGCGCTCAAGACCTTGGCTTGGTGGCTCACCTCTTCTGTGGGTTTGCTCTCGGACGCGATGGAGTCACTGGTGAACTTGGCCAGTGCCATGTTTGGACTGATGATGGTGACCGTTGCGCAAACGCCAGCCGATGACGATCACCCCTATGGGCACCACAAAGCAGAGTATTTTTCATCTGGCTTTGAGGGCATCTTGATCATGGTGGCCGCCCTTGGCATCGTGTGGATGGCCATTGACCGCTTGTTGGACCCCAAACCCTTGGAGACCATTGGTCTGGGGTTGGTGCTCTCCGTTGTGAGCTCAGCGCTCAATGGGTGGCTGGCTTGGGTCATGATGCGTGTGGCCAAGGCTCAAAATTCAATTGCACTCATGGCCGACTCCAAGCATTTGATGGCCGATGTGTGGACCGCAAGCGCCGTGGTGGTGGGCTTGGTTTTGGCGGTTGCAACCCATTTGATTTGGCTTGATTCGATTGTTGCGATAGGGGTCGCTTTGGTGATTCTCAAAGAGGGATTTGCTTTGGTGTGGGAGTCCTCACAAGGCCTCATGGATGAGGCCTTGGATCCCAAGTCCAGACAGATCATTCAAGAGGTGTTGGACGGTTTTGCACACCAAGACGTGATTCGCTTTGACCATGTGGTGACTCGCAAATCGGGTCAGCGCTGCTACGTGGAGTTGCACATGCACATGCCAGCGAGTTGGTCTTTGGGGCGTGCTGCTGCACTGCGCTTCAATGTCGAGCAAGCCCTCATGAGCTCCATGCCGGGCCTTCGAGCCACCATTGAACTTTTGCCAAGCAACATGGAGTCAAACTTCGCGACCCACGCCGAGAGCGAAAAACATTGAGAGATTGTGGCTCCCTTGAGAGCTGCGCTCATCAAGCTTGGTAAGGGTTTGGCACTTTCAAATTGTCAAGAGCCATCACCTCCAAGGCCTCCATTTCAAGCGCCATCCATTCATCCTCTTCGTGATCAAAGCCCAGGGCATGGAGACAGCCGTGCACCAAGAGGTGTGCAAAATGGTCTTTCAATGGGCGATTCAACTCCATCGCTTCAGCCTCAAGCACAGGCGCACACAGCACCAAGTCGGCCATGAGCTCGGGCTCGCTTTGATAGGCAAAGGTGAGCACATTGGTGGCATAGGCTTTGTGTCTGTAGGTGCGGTTCAACGCCAAAGCTTCAGAGGCATCCACGATTCGCACATTGATCTCTCCAGGCCCTTCGCACTCGGCCACTGCCAAAGCTTCTTTCAGACATGCTTTGATGCGAGAGCCAGACAGGGCCGCTTTGAGCGAGCAGTCCTTCAAGCCCTCGGCCCATTGAAGGGAGAAGGTGCATTGGAGTGCGCTTGGGTGTTTCATGAGCGAGCGCCTTTGTGTGAATCGTAGGCGTCCACGATGCGAGCAACCAAGGGGTGGCGCACCACATCGTGGCTTGTGAAGTTGGCAAACGAGATGCCTTTGACGCGTTTCAAGACGCGCTCGGCGTCGACCAAGCCGCTCAGTTGCCCTTTGGGCAAATCGATTTGACTCACGTCTCCTGTGATCACGGCTTTGGAGCCCAGCCCCAAGCGGGTCAAGAACATTTTCATTTGTTCAGGTGTTGTGTTTTGCGCTTCGTCCAAAATCACAAAAGCGTGATTGAGGGTTCGCCCGCGCATGAAGGCCAAGGGTGCGATTTCCAAGGTTTGGCGCTCAAAGGCTTTTTGAACACGATCAAAACCCATCAAATCAAAGAGTGCGTCGTACAAAGGACGAAGGTAGGGATCGACTTTTTGGCCCAGGTCGCCCGGTAAAAATCCCAGTTTTTCTCCAGCCTCAACGGCTGGGCGAGTCAGTATGATGCGTTGCACCGCGTGGCGCTCCAAGGCGTCCACAGCCATGGCCACGGCAAGGTAAGTCTTGCCCGTTCCCGCTGGCCCCAAGCCAAAGGTGATGTCTGAGCTCTCGATGGCATCCATGTAGTGGCCCTGGTTGGGGCTTCTGGGTTTGAGGTCGGCGCGTTTGGTCAGAAGTGCTTTGGGCTCGGGGGCGTCAAGGGGGTGGGTGAAGGACTTCGAGTTCAATTTGTTTTTCTTGGGGTTGGGCTGAGGGTGTTCAATCAAGGGCGTGACACTGGACAAAGGGGTGCTTTGCACCATCAAGAGCACCAAGGTGGTGTCGATGTTTTTGTTCGCTTGCTCATACAAAGACTGTAAGATCCAAAGGGCTTGGGTCGCTTGTGACTTGGGGCCCTCGATTTGAAAGTGCTCGCCTCGGTGTGAGATCCTCACCTCAAGGCTGGTCTCTAAAACACGCAGGTGTTCGTCCAAGGGGCCGCAAAGGTGTGACAATCTGAGGTTGTTGAGCGGCGAGAAGGCGTGTTTGAGTATCAAAGTATGGGCATCAGAGCAAGGGTTGAGCGTTTGGTGACGCAAGGATCAATCATTTTTAGGAAACAGATCACAGCATGATAGGCCGAATCACTGGAAAATTGTTGGAAAAAGCGCCTCCGTTGGTGCTGGTGGACTGTCACGGCGTGGGTTACGAGGTGTGGGTTCCGATGAGCAGTTTTTACAACTTGCCAGAACTGGGTGAGCAGGTCTCTTTGCTCACGCACTTTGTGGTGCGTGAGGATGCTCAAATTCTATTTGGATTTTTGACTTCGAGTGAGCGAGAAGCGTTCAAAGACTTGATCAAGATCTCTGGGGTGGGGCCCAGGACGGCTTTGTCGGTGCTCAGCGGCATGAGTGTGGCAGACTTGTCTCGTGCCGTTCAGTCTCAGGAGGCGGGACTTTTGCTCAAGGTGCCAGGCATTGGCAAAAAGACAGCAGAGCGACTCCTCTTGGAGCTCAAAGGCAAGGCCGAGTGGGCGCCATCGTTGGCTCCAAGTGTGGGCTCCAATGCACAAAGCGATGTGGCCCAGGCTTTGATGTCTTTGGGTTACAGCGAAAGGGAAGCCCAAGCGGTGATCAAGGTCTTGCCCCCAGAGTTGGGTGTGAGCGAAGGCATCAAGTGGGCCTTGAAGTCTCTCTCGCGTTAAACTGCTGAACATGCGTGCGATTTTCGCTTTTGCAATTCATTTTTTCCATTCCACCTTTCTTCCATCATGAGCGTTCAAATCGATGACTTGACCCCAAGCCCCAAGGCTTTAGCGGTGGGGCGTGCGGACATGGCTCAGGAGGATCAACGCTTGATCGATGCGAATGCCTTGGGCTCAGAGGATGGCGCCATTGAGCGTGCATTGAGGCCCAAAACGCTCAAAGACTATGTAGGCCAGGCCAAGGTGCGCGAGCAGTTGTCGATTTTCATTCAAGCTGCAAAAAACAGACACGAGTCTTTGGACCATTTGTTGCTCTTTGGCCCTCCAGGCCTTGGCAAAACAACGCTGAGTCAAATTGTGGCGCATGAGTTGGGTGTGAATTTGAGGCAAACGAGTGGCCCCGTGCTGGAAAAGCCCAAGGATTTGGCGGCGCTTTTGACGGGTTTGGAGAAAAACGATGTGCTCTTCATCGATGAGATTCACCGCTTGTCGCCCGTGGTGGAGGAGATTTTGTACCCCGCGCTGGAGGACTTCAAGATCGACATCATGATTGGCGAGGGGCCGGCTGCGAGGAGCATCAAGTTGGACTTGCAGCCTTTCACGTTGATTGGTGCGACCACCAGAGCGGGCATGCTCACCAATCCGCTCAGAGATCGCTTTGGGATTGTCTCGCGCTTGGAGTTTTATTCGGCCGAGGAGCTCTTGAGCATTGTGATGAGGTCAGCCGGGTTGCTGAGCACCCCCATGGAGGAGCTCGGTGGCATGGAGTTGGCCAGGCGCTCAAGGGGTACCCCCCGAATTGCCAATCGACTGCTCAGGCGTGTGCGCGATTTTGCTCAAATCAAGGGCTCAGGCGTGATCACTTTGGAGATGGCCAACATGGCGCTCAAGATGCTTGACGTGGACCAGTTGGGCTTTGACGTGATGGACAGAAAGTTCTTGGAAGCTTTGGTGCATCGCTTCGATGGCGGACCCGTGGGGTTGGACAATTTGGCCGCCAGCATGGGTGAGGAGAGGGACACCATCGAGGATGTGATTGAGCCCTATTTGCTCCAACAAGGCTATTTGCAGCGAACACCCAGGGGGCGAATCGCCACGGCCAGGGCCTATGAGCACTTGGGGCTTCAAGCACCAAGCACTCTTTCTCAATCACAGTGAACCTCAGTTGGCCACAGGGTAGTCTTGTCCAAGAGGTGGGCCTGCTCCGCCGTCAACGCCTTCAAGCTCCAAATGGGCTTTGTCTCCCCAGCCCACCAAATGCAAGCCTTCGCTTGACCACAGCAGTCGATTGATGTGAGCGTTGCCCAGCGCCCAAGTTCTGGGGGCTTGGCTTTCTTGACCGGTGGACCATCGGTAGAGCACATCCAAGACGCCACCATGGGTCACGATCGCGATGTGCTCGTTGAGGTGGCGCGCAGCCAAGTCCTCGACGCAGCGTTGTATGCGCGCTTTGAATTGGTTCAAACTCTCGCCGCTTGGGGGCGACCACTCGGGGTCTCGACTCCTCCAAGCCTGGGCTTGGGCGGGGTGAAGCTCTTCGAGCTCAACCCAAGTGAGGCCTTCGAAATCACCAAAGTGACGCTCACGCAAACCCGCTTCAACCCGGTGATTGAGTGGGGTGTGGTGATTGGACGCCAAAAGATGAGCCGTTTCGTGCGCTCTTTTGAGGTCGCTGGAGTACACGCAAGACAAAGTCTCGTGCTGCAAGGCCAGGCCCAATTGAGTGGCTTGCCAAAGGCCAAGCGAGTTCAGTGCAATGTCAAGGTGCCCTTGGATGCGAGCTTGAACATTCCAGTCGGTTTCTCCATGTCGGATGAGGGTGATTCGGGTAGAGTCCATGAAGGGCTTTGGAGGAGTTTGAAAAAAGCAGATCTGAAGGGTCAAATGAGCTCTTGAATGGGTATTATCGGTCAAAGAAAAAAGACACTTCGCGCATGCTGAGGGGTTTGTGGTTTTTGAGTTTGTGCAACGCTTTGAAGACAAAGGAAATTCAAGATGAAGTTTGGCGCGATGAGATGGCTGGGTGTGAATTTAGCCTTGAGCTTGACCCTTGGTGTGGTTTTGCTCGCCTTGGGCTTTGAGCCCCTGGCATGGGGTGCGAGTGCCGAGAGTGATTTGTCCAGCGTGGCAGGCCTTTGGACGAGTTTTGATGACAACACCCATGAGCCCAGCGCTCAGATACGAGTGATCTTGGACCCCAAGGATGGATTGATTGGGCGCATTGAAAAGGTATTGGACCCCAAGGCATCCCCTGGTGAGCTGTGCTCGGCATGTCCTGGTGAGAGAAAGAACTTGCCCCTGGTGGGCTTGGAGATCATGCGCGGAGGTCAAAAAACGAGCGGTGAGTGGTTGTGGTCACAGGGCAAGATTTTGGATCCTGACAGCGGAGACGAATACACCTACAAGTTGAAGTTGCAAGACGGTGGGCGAGAGTTGCTCTTGCGGGGCTATTGGGGGCCTTTTTGGCGCACCCAGAAGTGGTCACGCGTGCCTTGAGTGAGTGATGGCTGTTGCCTTTGCGATGGGCGCAGAGGTGCTCTCAAGTGCTCTCTTTGAGTTGGTACTCAACGGGTTTGGGTCTTCCGTTGGCGTCCAAAGCCACGTAGGTGAGGGTCGCTTGCGTGACCTTTTTCAAGCTCTCTCTTGCATGGACATGTTCAGAAAACACTTCTACGTAGACCGTGATGGAGGTCGTGCCGATGCGCGTGATCTTGGCGTAAAAACTCAAGATGTCGCCCACTCGCACCGCTTCTTTGAAGACAAACTCATTGACGGCCACAGTGGCCAAGCGTCCTTGGACAATTTGTGCGGGCAGCACCCATCCCGCCAAATCAACCTGTGCCATGACCCAGCCTCCAAAGATGTCTCCATAGGCATTGCAGTCCGAGGGCATTGGAATGACCTTCAAGACCAAGGTGTGGTCTTTGGGGGGGTGAGGAGAAGCGGTGTGTTTGGTCATGGTGTTTGAAGATCAGAGCAAGTTGTTGTACAGGTGAGAGCACCGGTGGGTTTGAGCGAGGGCACGCGGCGTGAGAGGGGTGAGCGTTTAGAAGGTTTTTAGGGCTCAACTTCAAAGCTCGCCAACAAAGATGTTCCAATATAACTCAAGTTCAATTCAAAGCAGACCTTCAAAGCAGACCATGCGACACCATTCACAAGCGCCATTGAGCGCACAAGAGCCACACGAAGCTCAAGACCTGCAAACCTTAAAGCGCTTGATGCCTTATTTGTGGCGCTACAAGTACCGGGTGGTGTTTGCGCTGCTCTTCATGGTGGGTGCAAAACTCGCCAATGTGGCTGTGCCCTTGATCCTCAAAGAGTTGGTGGACCAAATGACCCCCAAGGCGGGCATCGAACTGGTGGTGCCATTCATGCTTTTGGTGGGTTATGGGTTGATCAGGATTTCGGTCTCTGCATTCACCGAGCTCAGAGAGTTGGTGTTTGCAAAGGTCACCCAAGGCGCTGCAAGGCAAATTGCTCTGGAGACTTTTGAGCACTTGCATGGTTTGAGTTTGAGGTTTCACTTGGAGCGGCAAACGGGGGGCATGACACGTGACATTGAGCGCGGGGTGAGGGGGATTGAATCCTTGATCTCGTATTCGCTCTACAGCATTGTGCCCACCCTCATTGAGGTGGTGCTCGTGCTTGGCATATTGTCATACAAGTACGACGCTTGGTATGCGGTGATCACCTTCATTGCGCTGGCCATCTACATCACGTTCACGGTGAAAGTGACGCAGTGGAGAACGCACTTCAGAAGAGAGGTCAATGAGCTTGACTCTGCGGCGCACAACCGTGCGATTGACTCTTTGATCAATTACGAGACGGTCAAGTACTTCAACAACGAAGGTTTTGAGGCGCAACGCTACGACGAGCGGTTGGATCGGTTGCGAAAGGCCAGGCTCAAAGCGCAAACCTCCTTGAGTCTATTGAACACGGGTCAGCAATTCATCATTGCAGTGGCCTTGGTGTGTGTGCTCGTGCGCGCAACGCAAGGCGTGGTGGATGGTCGCATGAGTCTAGGAGACTTGGTGATGGTCAATGCCTTCATGATTCAGCTCTACATACCGCTCAATTTCTTGGGTGTGATTTACCGAGAAATCAAGCAAAGCATCACCGATTTGGATCGCATGTTCAAGCTCCTTGAGCGGGAGCGGGAGGTCCAAGACGCGCCGAATGCCAAGAGATTGCATTTGACGAGTGCTCCTCATGTGGCCTTCAAAGGTGTGGGGTTTTCCTACGACGGCTCCAGAGACATCTTGAGTCACATTGATTTTGAGATCCCAAGTGGCAAGACGGTCGCTGTGGTGGGCTCATCTGGGGCGGGCAAGTCAACGCTTTGCCGATTGCTCTATCGCTTTTATGACGTGAGTGCGGGATCCATTGAGATCAATGGTGTGGATGTGAGGGAGATTGAGCAAAAGAGCTTGAGAGAGCAAATCGGCATCGTGCCTCAAGACACCGTGCTCTTTAACGACACCGTGAGTTACAACATTGCGTATGGACGAGTGAGCGCGAGCCAAGAAGAAGTGATCCAAGCAGCCAAGAGCGCGCACATCCACGACTTCATCGCAAGCACCCC
>CAIPII010000221.1 GCA_903865035.1 uncultured Burkholderiales bacterium
CTACTAGCCTGATTTTGAATAGTGCTTATAAACACTAGACAATTCACTTGACCGAAAATCGCTTAGAATGGCTGTAAACGCGAAATTTTTTGCACGTCAAATAAACCAACTCATGCTCCAACGAAATGACAAATCGACTTTGTGACCAAATTGCCCTGACTGACTCTCGTGAACGGTGTCGCTGAACCATTGATAAAGCACCACGAGCCAAAAGATCAAACCAAAAAAGAGTGCAAAACGACCCCAGTCGTTTCCATTGACCCACTGCGAGGCACCCAAAATCACGAAAAACAAACCCAATGCAGCCATTGCAGGATGCCTTGAAGGTTCTGGCACGTAGTAATAAGGCGTGACGCCATGGTTAGTGTTACTCATCTGAAACTCCTTTTTCTCTCTTTAACTCGCAACCACCCAGTTGACAAAAAATATCAACAAAGCGACAAACATGAAACCAAGCAAAACCCCAACGCCCAAAATGTGCAAAGGGGTGATGCGAGCAATGTCTTCTTTGAATTCACTGCTTTTACGAATACCTAAAAACGACCACAACACAGCCACAAAGGTTCTGATGAGGGTTGACTTCTTGAACCACTCGCCCACCGCGCTCATGCCAAGTCTCCTAGGAGAGCGCCTTGGGCTTTGGCAACGGGTGCTGCAGGCGTCTTGGACCCTACCTCAAAGAAGGTGTAGGAGAGCGTGATCGTCTTCACATCCTTAGAAATCTTGTCATCGATCACAAAAACGACGGGCCAAGATTTTTTCTCTCCTGGAGCCAATGTGTATTGATTGAAGCAAAAGCACTCCAACTTGTTGAAATGTGCTTCAGCTTGCTTAGGGGCATAACTGGGAATGGCCTGAGCGGACATGACCTTGTTTTGCACATTTTGAAACTCATACATCACTGTCGTGAGCTCACCTGGGTGCACGACAACCGAACTCTTCTCAGGCTTGAAGGTCCAAGGACCTCTTGCATTCGCATCAAACTCAACCGTGATCGAGCGCGTCAAGTCGACCTGGGTGTTGGCCACTTTGCTCTTGGCCACTTGACCTGAAGGAGTATCGGACTCACCCAAGGCCAAAATGTTGATGCCCGTGAAGGCGCAAATCGCCTTGTACATGGGAACCAAGGCATAGCCAAACGCAAACATGAGCAGTGCAACCACTGTCAGTTTTCTGAGCATGAGCCCGTTTTGTTGTGAAATCATGACTGAACGTGGGCTCTCGTTATTGGCCTGTGAGCCAAACCATCTTGGCCAAGAAACCCACAAAAAACACCACCGCCACCGACGCCAAGATGAGGGCCAGTCGCAGGTTTTGTTTTCTTTGTTCAGGTGTCATATCGAACAACTCAGTGGTGAGCCAACACGCGTGTGGCGTCGGCATTGAGCGTTGGAGGATTCTCGTAAGTGTGGAAAGGTGCAGGTGAGGGAACTTCCCACTCCAAGCCCTCTGCGTGATCCCATGGGCGCTGGGGAGCTGGCTCACCACGGCCACGCATCACAGGTACAACCACAAAGAGGAAGAAATAAACTTGTGCCAAGCCAAAGCAGAATGCTCCAACGCTGGCGACTTGGTTAAAGTCAGTGAACTGCATGGGGTAGTCAGCATAGCGACGGGGCATGCCAGCAAGTCCCAAGAAGTGCATGGGGAAGAAGGTCACGTTGAACGCGATCAGTGTCCACCAAAAGTGAATCTTGCCACGTGTCTCGTTGTACATCACACCAGTCCACTTGGGTGACCAGTAGTAAAAGCCAGCGAACATGGAGAACAAAGAACCAGCCACCAACACATAGTGGAAGTGAGCAACCACATAATAAGTGTCTTGGAGCTGAATGTCGATCGGAGCCATGGAGAGGATCAAACCTGTGAAGCCACCCATGGTGAACACAAAGATGAATCCAATGGCAAACAACATAGGCGTCTCAAAGGTCATTGAGCCTTTCCACATGGTGGCCACCCAGTTGAAGACCTTCACACCCGTGGGCACAGAAATCAACATGGTTGCGTACATGAAAAAGAGCTGGCCAGTTACAGGCATGCCGGTTGCATACATGTGGTGTGCCCAAACGATGAAGGACAAAATCGCAATTGAAGATGTCGCGTAAACCATGGACGCGTAACCAAAGAGCTTCTTGCGAGCAAAGGCGGGCACGATTTGGCTGATGATGCCGAACGCGGGCAAAATCATGATGTACACCTCGGGGTGTCCGAAGAACCAGAAGATGTGCTGGAACATGACGGGGTCACCGCCACCAGCGGGATTGAAGAAAGTCGTGCCAAAGTGACGATCGGTGAGGGTCATGGTGATGGCACCGGCCAACACAGGCATCACAGCGATCAACAAATAAGCGGTGATGAGCCAAGTCCAAACGAACATGGGCATCTTCATGAGGGTCATGCCAGGCGCTCTCATGTTCAAAATCGTCACGATGATGTTGATGGAGCCCATGATGGAAGATGCACCCAAGAGGTGAAGCGCAAAAATACCAGAATCCATGGAAGGACCCATTTGAAGCGTCAAAGGCGCATACAAGGTCCAACCTGCAGATGGTGCACCACCTGGCAAGAAAAAGGAACTTGCAAGCATCACAGCCGCAGGAATCATCAACCAAAAACTGAAGTTGTTCATTCTGGCAAAAGCCATGTCAGAAGCACCAATTTGAAGCGGCACCATCCAGTTGGCAAAGCCCACGAAGGCCGGCATGATCGCACCAAACACCATGATCAAACCATGCATGGTGGTGAGTTGGTTGAAGAGCTCGGGATTGACGAATTGCAAACCAGGCTGGAAGAGCTCTGCGCGAATGCCAAGCGCCAAAATGCCACCGATGATGAACATCGTGAAAGCAAATAGCAAATAAAGTGTTCCGATGTCTTTGTGATTGGTCGCAAAGACCCAACGGCGCCAGCCGGCGGGAGCTCCGTGATGATCATCATGTCCATGGTGATCAGCCGTCGAATGATCATGGGGGTGTAGTACTGCGCTCATATTCAAATCCTTTGCTTGAAATTTCTATGTTCTTAGTTGCTGCGAGCGGCAAGAACATCCGCGGGCTGAACCAATTGGCCAGTTTTATTGGACCAGTTGTTTTTGGTGAAGGTCACAACTGAGGCGATGTCTGTGTCGCTCAACTGTTTCCATGAAGGCATGGCACCGTTGTTTTGTCCTTTTAACAAAACGTGAATTTGTTTGGTCTTGTCTGCATCGTTGACCACAGCAGCACCATCCAAAGGCTTCACAGGACCGCCGCCCTTGCCGTTGGCTTGGTGGCAAGCCATGCAATTGGCTGCATAAACTTTTTCACCACGCTTCATGATCTCATCCATGGCCCAAACTTTGGATGGATCGTCTTGTTGAGCTGCCATGAGTTTTTGCTGTTCTTTGACCCATTGCGTGTAGTCTTCGGCACTCACCACTTTGACCTCAATGGGCATGTAAGCGTGCTCTTTGCCGCACAACTCTTGACACTGACCGTGGTAGTCACCAATCTTCTCTGCCCTGAACCATGTGTCACGCACAAAACCAGGAATCGCATCTTGCTTGATGCCGAAGGCAGGAACTGCAAAGGCGTGAATCACATCGCTTGCGGTTGTGATGATGCGAATTTTCTTGTTCACAGGCACAACCAAAGCGTTGTCAACTTTGAGCAAGTAGTTGTCAATGTCAACGCCTTTGGCGCCGTTGTTGCTCATCTCGCGCTGCTCATTGTCTAACGTAGACACAAAGCCAATGCCCTCGCCCTCGCCTTTGAGGTAGTCATAGCCCCACTTCCACTGGTAACCCGTGGCCTTGATGGTGATGTCAGCGTTAGAGGTGTCCTTCATGGCCACGACCGCTTTGGTCGCAGGCAGTGCCATCAAAATCACGATGATGAAAGGCACCACAGTCCATGCGATCTCAACCTTCACCGACTCGTGAAAAGAGGCTGCGGGGTGGCCCAATGATTTGCGGTGTTTCAAAATGGAATAAAACATCACGCCAAAAACGCCCACGAAGATGATGGTACAAATGATCATCATGAAGTTGTGCAACCATTGCTGCTCAAGGGCAATTTTGGTGGCCGCAGGCTGCAGGTTCAATTCGTTCACACCCATGCCGCCAGGCAGATCATTCACAGCCCATGCTGCAGTGCAAAACCACACATTGACCAACAAAAGGGCCATACTTAGTTTTTTCATCAAGTGAGTCATCATCTTCATTTAAATTGCCTATAAAAGCGGTTTTAAGCCAAACTGAATCGTTTTAACCTGCGTTTTTTCTTAATTTCAGCATCAATTAACCGCATGATTGTAGCAAGCCTTGAGGGCTTAAAGCAGTGTCATGCAATGACCTTTTTTCCAAGAAAGTAAACTTTTAGGCTAACTTTTACAAAAAGTTAACTAAAAGATTAATCATTGACATTCTGGACATCAAATTCTTGGTTTTTTGAGTTGCGCTCGAACGCTATCCAAATCGAGCTTGACTTCGCTGCTTTTGGGTTCTTTTGCGCGCGCTTTGAACGCATGACCATAGACCACCTCAAAGGTCATGGAAAAACGACCTCCTGCAGTTTCGGCTTTTCTGTTCTCAAGCGCTGCGAGCAAATCACTTAAAAACTTTCGTCCCCGCATGGCCGCAAAACGATTGGGGCTCATGTTTCTACCCAAAGCTCTCAAGTCTTTCAAAAAGGTTTGCGCATCGCTGTAGGTGAGAACCAAGCGCTCCATGTCCACCACTGGGTCTGAAAATCCGCTGTGCACGAGCATGTCCCCCAAGTCGTGCATGTCAATGAGAGGGTGTGCGGGTGCTGCCCAATTCATGTCTAAATACAAGTCATGGAGTTCTCTTAGCGTATCAGGCCCCAAAGCAGAAAAAAGCACCACGCCTTCAGGCCTCAACGCCTGTGCCCAGTGCGCAAAGGTGCGCTCGGGCTCGGGCTCATGGTGCAGTGACAAATTCGACACGATCAAGTCCACGCAGCTTGGACTTAAATCACCCACCCAAGGCTGCACAGGCTTGAGTTTTGAATTGAGCCAGGCTTGGGTTTGTTTCATCCAAGAGCCTTTGCTGCGCTCATCTTGAACCTCTTGCCACAAGGCGTGCGTTGGCTCCCAGTGGTGATGTTGGGCGTTTTGAAATCTCTGTGTGAACGCATTTCGAACCGCGTCTCCACCCACACTTGAGCGCCACTCCAACCAAACGCTTGGATCCAATTTAATCCACTCGGCGTGGGAGACCAAACGCTTGCCCACTTCTTGAATCAAAGGATGATGGGCAGAAGCTTCACGGGAGACTTTCTCATTGAGCCATGCACGGCTGGCATTTGAATCGATGGGTCGGGTGGTGGTCAAAATAGGTCCGGAAAAAATTTATGTCGCTCAATGCTTTAGACTGCTTGCCAAATGCAAATCATTTCAACCTCTTGATCGGTCATTGGCATTGTATGTTCAACATCGTTTTATTTCAGCCTGAAATCCCTCCCAACACTGGCAACATCATCCGCTTGGCCGCCAACACAGGGTGTGCATTGCACTTGATCGAGCCCTTGGGCTTTTCAATGGATGACAAGCAAATGAGGCGTGCAGGTCTTGACTACCACGAGTACGCTGAGGTCAAACGATATGCCAATTGGGAGGTGTTCATCCAAGAGGCTCAGCCGCTTGAGAGCCGTTTATTTGCCATGAGCACACATGGCACTCGAGCTCTTTTTGATGAAACGTTTCAAGCAGGAGACTGGTTTTTGTTTGGCTGTGAAACGAGTGGCTTGCCGCCAGCACTGCGAAACACGTTTTTGCCCGATCGCTTGTTGCGACTGCCTCTCATCAGTGGACAGCGCAGCTTGAACCTCTCCAACACAGTATCGGTTGTGGTCTTTGAAGCTTGGCGGCAATTGCGTTTTGCTACTAAGTAACAGATCTCAAATATCGAATCACCATTTCTGCAACACAGACCGGTTTATCCATGTCATTTGCATTGAGCGTGATTTGCCACGTCAGTTGCACCCCCTCGCCTCGAGGCAGATCCAAGGACTCCAGCAAATGAAAATGTCCCCTGACTTGCCGGTTAACGGGGAGGACAGCAGGAAACCTCACGCGGTTGAGTCCATAGTTGATGAGGGTCAAAGGTTCTTTCACATGAAGCGAGTTCGTGAGCAACAAAGGAATCAAAGAAAGAGTTAAAAACCCATGCGCAATGGTGCCACCAAATGGTCCCTTTGAAGCTCTTTGAGGATCAACGTGGATCCATTGATCGTCTCCAGTGGCTTTGGCAAACCAATCGATGGTCTCTTGGGTGACATCCACCCATTCACTTTGAACCACATCTTGTCCAACACATTGGACCAATTCAGACAGGTGATCAAAGACCCTCATGCCAAAGCATCCCACATCAACTTGCAACCTGTGAGCAGCATGCCCAAATGCACCAAGCGGTAAAACAAATCAGGCTTCATCGTTTTGGCCCAATGCACACCCAACCACACACCAATGGGCGCAAAGGGCAAAAGAGACACTGAGATCATCATGTTTTTGGTGTCCAAAAGACCCAGACAAGCGTAGGGAATCCATTTGGCAAAGTTGACCACTGCAAAGAGCACCGAGAGGGTCGCTGCAAAACGCACAGGAGGCATTTTGAGCGGCAACAAATAAGCATTGATGGCGGGACCACCCGCATGGGCCAAAAAGGACGTGAAGCCTGAGAGGATCGTGAACACCGCACCCGTGGAGCGAGAGGGGTTGGAGAAAAATTTAACGTTGGGCCACACCATGCGCTGCAACAGAAAGAGCAGCGTGAAAAACCCAACCAGGCCCGAGACCCATTTTTCGTCCAAGGTCTTGAAGGACAGAAATCCCAAAAAAACACCGATCAATGAACACGGTATCAAGAATTTCAAAAATTCTTTGTCGAAATCTTTTCTGTAGGCTCTGTAGCCCAAAATATCAAGAAAGAGGAGGACTGGCATCAACATGGCAGCAGCAGTGGGCACACTCACCACCAACGCCATCATGGGCACGGCCACCGAACCCAGTCCGGAGCCAAACCCACTCTTACCTATGCCCAGTAAAAGCACGGCAGGGACAGCGACCCCATAAAACATGGGGTCGGCCACAAACCATGCGTCCAATTTACAGAACCTGACAAGCTTCTTGGAAACCCAAACGGGGCAGACGAGCAAAAGTTTTGGAATGATCGGCATGACCCAAGTTGACAATGAAGTTGGCGCTGAAGCGTCCATCGGGGAAAAACTCTTGATTGACTTTGGCCGCATCAAAACCACTCATGGGTCCGCAATCGAGTCCATGCGCACGAGCTGCAAGCATGAAGTAAGCGCCACCCAAGGTGCCGTTTCTAGATGCAGTGCCCGCTGCCAATGCAGCATTGCCTTCAAACATCGCTTTGGCATCGGCTTTCATGGGGAAAGTAACGGGCAAATGCTCGTAAAAATGATTGTCAGTGGCAATGATCACGGTGACAGGTGCTGATTTGGTTTTATCAACGTTTCCTGGGCTCAAAGCGGGCATCAATCTGGCCTTGGCTTCGGGTGTGGTGATGAAGACGTAGCGTGTGGGCTGGCAGTTCATGGAGGTGGAGCCCATTTTTGCCATGTCATAAATGGCGGTCAACACGTCGTGGGGCACGGGCGTGTCTAAGAAAGCGTTGGCGGTTCTGGCTTCTGTGAAAAGCACTTCAATGGCTTTGGCATCAATCACGGCTGTCATGGTCTGGTCCTTGTGTAAAAAATATAACTTCTATGCGGGCCGGCGTGTTGAAGCTTTCGCCCACAAAAACCAAACCCAACTCACAAGCGTGTTCATCTTGAAGCACGCATGGAACTATTCTAACGAATGAAGGGGGGTAGCCAAAGCCGTTCTCTTGGGCTGAGAATCATTCTGGCTCAATCGACAAAGAACGAATGAGGGGCACCCAGCGGGCAAGATCTCGCTTGAACACCGCACGAGAGTCCTCCGCTCCAAGAGCGAGCACACGTCCGCCTTGGCGCTCAAAGCGCTCCTTGACATCTGAGGCCTGCATGGCTTCAAGCACCATGCTCCTCAAGAGCTGCAACTCCTTGGCGGGTGTCTTGGAGGGCGCAAAAAGACCAAACCAAGACTCCAACTCCAAGTTGGCAATGCCCGTTTCTCTCAAAGTGGGAACGTTGGGCAAGGTCGCCAAGCGTTGAGGCCCAGACACCGCCAACGCGATGAGTTCACCCGAATCGACATGAACACGTGCAGTGGGCAAGAGGTCAAAGAACAAATCAACCCTTGAGCCAATCAAATCGGTATAGGCCGCCTGCGCACCTCGGTAAGGCACATGGGTGAGTGTGACGCCAGCCAAATGCCACAAAGCAGCAGCAACCACGTGCTGACCCGAGCCACTGCCTGCTGACGCAAAGGTCACTTTACCGGGATTGGCCTTGGCGTACTCAATCCACTGGGCCAATGTTTTTTGGGGCGCATCTTTTCTTGAAACCAAGGTGTAGCTGTAACCCACCGCCAGCCCCAAAGGCTCAAAGTCTTTCACGGGGTCGTAGCTGAGATTTTTGTACATCCCAACGTTCAAAACCATGTTGGAGACCGAACCCAAGAGCAAAGTGTAGCCATCGGGTGCAGATTTGGCAGCAAAGTCAGTGCCAACCAAAGTACCAGATCCGGTTCTGTTCTCCACCACCACACCGCTTGTCAAGCGCTGAGCCATTTTGTCAGAGAGCACCCGAGCCACAAAATCAAAGCCTCCGCCTGCAGGTTGGGGAACCACGATTTTGATGGCTTTTGCAGGAAAAGCCTGAGCTGCAGATTGCGCCCAAGAGGAGGCACGGGTCATGAAAAGCAAGCCACAGGCCTGCGTCAAAACCTTCAAGTGAGCACGGCGCTTGAGGGGTTGAATGGTGTTCATGGATCTCATGGGTTTCATCTGCACTCCTTGTTTGGCTTTAGCGCACCAGTGGCTTGCCTTCAAGCCAATCTTTACCCCGTGCATAAAGGTTTTGAACCTCAGCGCCTTTGAGCATGGGCATGTCCATTTTGACGGTGTAACCAATGTCGGTTTGAATGTAGGCCAAGTGACGATAACCTTCGGGATAGCCACTCAGTTTCTTCGCATCCAAATGAAGCTGAGCGGATGAGTCCAATGGATCGATTCTGTCCTTTTCGTAGATCGGCTGGCGGTGCACCAACCCCCATCTGCCGTTTCTCTCTTCAAAGAAATCGTAGAACCTGCCCGTGCAAGTCACATCGCATAAAACGTCTTGCACCAAACCGCGTTGAGAGATGGTCATCTTGGTTTGAGAGATCGCACGGTGCCCATTGACATCAATGGAGGAACCACCCAAGAAGTGCAAAATGCTGACACCCTTGTTCCAACCCTCGATGGTGACTTTGATGAACTCCTCAAAGGGGCCTTGAAACCAAGTGGCCATCATGACACCGTCGTCGTGCCAAACGGTGCGAAAACGCTCCCAATCCCCTGCGTCTCTCCACACGGCCCAGTTCTCGACCAATTGGCGAATCTTCAGCTGCTCCATCATGTTTGAATCCATAAGTCCTCTTTGTCTAAAAAATAAAAAATTGAATCTGGAGTTTTGATCTTTGAGTTAGATTTTTTCACTGCTGTGAATGGTACTGTGCTTTGCACCCGAGGCTGCAAAGGGAAAACCTTAGAATGGGGAGAAGTTTTTTTAATTTTTTCTCACCGCACCACCATGTCAAACACCCAAATCCTGGAAACCCAAGTCCTCATCTCTGGAGGAGGACCCAGCGGACTCATGCTCGCCAATGAGCTGGGCCTCAGAGGCGTTTCTTGTATTTTGTTGGACGCAAAACCCTCCACCGCATTCAATCCACAAGCCAATGCCACCCAAGCCCGCACCATGGAGCATTACAGAAGGCTTGGGTTTGCACACGAAATTCGCGCATTGGGCTTGCCAAGCGATCATCCCACTGACATCGCCTATTTCACACGCCTCACCACTTATGAGTTGGCCAGACTCTCGCTGCCCACCGCTCAAGAAGCGGTCAAAAAAATCAAGGACCTCTCAGGCTCTTGGAGTGCAGCTGAGCTGCCCCATCGCGTGTCGCAAAAATTTGTAGAAACCGTGCTCAAAAGACACGCAGAAAAACACCCCCAACACAGCATTCGCTATGGATGGCGACTCAAGGAATTCACCGATCATGGTGAGCACATCAGCGCATTTGCTAGTTCAATCGACGAGTCCGAAAGCGTCCAAATCAAAGCTCAATTTCTCATTGGTGCAGATGGACCCAAAAGTTTCGTCAGACACCAATTGGGCTTTGCCTATGAGGGTGAGACGGGTGTCAAGCGCGATTACATGGGTGGACAAATGTTTGCGGTCTACCTCAGGTCCAAAACACTCTTGTCCAAGATTCCTCACCCAAAAGCTTGGATGTACGTGACGGTCAATCCCGAGCGAAGGTGTTTTTTAGCTTGCGTGGATGGGCACGAGGAGTTTGCGTTTCACTCGGCTGTGCTCCCCGGAGAAAACGCAGACGACTGGGGCCTGCCCCAAGCTCAAGACAGACTCAAAGAGTTAATGGGATGTGAAGTCGATTTTGAGATGTTGTCTCACCAAACTTGGACAGCAGGCCACTCGTTGGTGGCCAATCACTTCTCCAAAGGGCGGGTGTTTTTAATGGGAGACGCCGTGCACCTCTTCACGCCCACTGGCGGACTTGGCTACAACACAGCCATCGAGGATGCGGTCAACTTGGGTTGGAAGTTGGCAAGTGTCTTGAGCGGCAAAGCGCACCCCAAGCTTCTCGAGAGTTATGAGTTAGAGCGAAAGCCTCTGGCCCAAAGAAACATCAACTACGCGCGTGGTTTTGCAGACTCTGTTGGCTTGTACCCAGTTACACAGGCGCTTGAAGAAGACAGCCCCCATGGGGCAGATGAAAGAGCGCGAGCGAGCGAGCACTTCAACGCGCACGCAAGACTCGAATTCAACATCCCAGGCGTGACCTTTGGGGGTCGATACGACCTCTCACCAGTGATCGTCTCAGACGGCACGCAAGCTCCGAAGGACCAAGCCAATGTGTATGAGCCTAGTGCAACCCCAGGGGGACGCCCTCCCCATGCGTGGATGTCAGACTCAAGCTCTTTGTACGATCACTTTGGAGCGGAGTGGACGCTGCTCAACTTGAGCGAAGATGAACACATGAGTGAAGCTTGGACCAAAGTGGCCAAGAACATGCATCTCGATTTGAAATGCTTGCACCTGCCCTTGCCCCAATTGAGAGAGCTCTACGTGCAACCTTTGGTGGTGATCCGGCCCGATCAAATCGTGGGCTGGAGGGGTGGACCCACTCAAAGCCCTGAAACCGTCTTCAAACAACTGCTTGGGTTTTAAAGAAGATTGATCGAGAGATGATGGAGCAATGAAGCTTGCTGGCTCTAGGACAAGTGCTTGAGTTGCGCTTGAATCCAATGTGCGTCGTTCAATTCTGTCTCTGCACCCTGTGCCACAAGCCTTCCTCGCTCCAACACATAGGCCTTGCTGCATAGGCCTTGAACAAAACCGATGTTTTGTTCAGCCATCAAAATGCAAACCCCTGTTTGCAGCATCTTGAGCACGGACTGCTTCAAGCTCTCCAAGACTTGGGGCGCCACCCCTTCGCAGACCTCATCCATCAAGATCCAGCGAGGCTCGGACATCAAGGTTCTGGCCATGCTGAGCATTTGTTGCTCGCCACCACTCAAATGCCCTCCCTGCCTCTTGAGCAGCGCCCTCAATAGCGGAAAGAGGGTCAAGACGTGTTCGAGTTGATTTGAAAATGCCGACTCAAAACTGCCAAGTGAATTTTTGTCATTTGAATCTTGGGGTTTACTTCTAAAGCCCACACGCAAGTTCTCCATCACCGTGAGTTGCGAAAATATTCTTCTGTCCTCTGGCACCCAACCCAAACCCATTCGAGAAAGCTCAAAGGACTCTTTGCCCATCAAATCTTGGGCATCCAAGGACAATGTCCCCGCTCGCTTGGGCACCAAACCCATGATGGACTGAATGAGGGTTGATTTGCCCGCACCGTTTCTTCCCAAGAGCGCCACACATTCGCCCTCTTTGAGAGACAAGCTCACATCAAAGAGCGCTTGCGCTTGACCATACCAAACGCACCAATCCCTCACCTGCAAGGATTTTGGTGCATGCAACTGCTGCTCTGGATTTGATAGCACCATCACACACCCACCTTCGTTTTGAGGTAAACGCTTTGCACCTGTGGGTCGTTTTGGACCTCTTGTGGGCTACCTTGAGCGATCAATCGACCCGCACTCATCACCAAGACCTTATGAGCAAACTCAAACACCAATTCTGGACTGTGCTCTGTAAAGAGCACTGCGCATTGGGTTCTTTCACACCAGGCACGCACACTGTGCATGAGAGCAAGACGCTCGGGTTCGATCATTCCTGAGCTTGGCTCATCCATGAGCAAGACCAAAGGATTTGCAGCGCAAGCCAATGCAAACTCCAACTTTCTCACGTCTCCATAGGACAACTCACTGGCCCTTTGATGGGACAAGTGTTTGAGGTCAAACTCAACGAGCATCTCAAGCGCTTGGGTGTGAACCTCAGAGGAGAACGAGCTGAAGAGGGACCAAGTTCCACTTGAGGCAGCTTGGAGTGCGAGGTGCAAGTGATCGAGCACGCTCAGGTGCCTGAAAATCTCTGCCAACTGGTAAGTTCTGCCAATGCGAGCACGCTTAAAGTGGGAGGGCCACACCAGTAAGCCTTGGTCAGGGGTGAGCTCTCCACCAATGATCTTAAAGAGCGTTGACTTGCCCGCTCCATTGGGACCGATCACAGCGGTGATTTCTCCTGCATGCAACTCCAAGCTCAAGTCCTGCAAGGCTTGAAAGGAGTCGTACGATTTGCCGACACCTTGAACACTCAAAACTAAGCAGCCTTTGAGTTCTGGTGAAGTCTGTGTCTTGCTCATGAGGGACGTGCCTTCATAAAAATTTTGACCTTGAGCCACAATCCCATCCAACCATTGGGTGCAAAGTGAATGAGCATGAGCATGAGAAGCCCCAAAGCCGCTCGCCAATAAGGCACTTCAATCATCAAATAATCTTGAATGATGGTCAAAGAAAATGCCCCCAAAAGCGCTCCAAACATGGACTCGATGCCACCAAGGAGCACCATCAAGATGACTTCCAGGGACTTTTGCATCTCAAGCACATCGGGTGAGACCACCCCTTTGGAGTAAACCCACAATACGCCCGACAAGCTTGCAAACGCAGCACTCACCATCATCAACTGAGAGAGCAATGAATTGCGCGGTAAGCCCATGCTTTTCGCTCTGATCGGGGAATCCGCGCACGCGCGAACGGCCAAGCCCCAAACGCTTGTGCGCATTTGCCAAATGAGCCCAAGGCTCATGGACATCAGCAACAAACACAGCGCAAAATAATGACTGGGCGTAGACCAAAAGGCACTGGGCCAAATGCCACTGATGCCGTTGCTGCCCCCGCTCAAGTCGTCCCACTGATACACAATGGACCAGGCAATTTGCGCCACCGCCAAGCTCATCATGGCCAAGTAAATGCCTGAGAGTCTGACATAAAGCATTGACAACCCCCATGCCAATGCTCCACCCACAAAAGGCACGCCAATCAATGCACCCCAAAGACTCAGGCCAAATCGCTGTGCGCACACTGCACTCACATAAGCACCAAGCCCAATGTAGAGTGCAAAACCAAAGGAGACGATTCCCCCCACTTGCATCATGAATTGCAAGGACACGGCAAAAAGCGCGGCGATCACGCATTCTGTGAGAAGCACCCACACGTAGCTCTCGGGCCATGTCCAAATTGAGAACAAAAGCAAGCCCAGAGCTGCCGCGCCAACCAAGCACAAGCCAATTCGCCAAGCAGTTGCCCCTGGCTTGCGGGTTAAATGATGAAGATGGACTCGCTCAAATCTGGCTTGCTGCGTGTCTTGACCACTTTGAGAGGGATGAGCTTCGCTCGCAGCGGCTCTGCCCAAAAGCCCCCAAGGTCGCCAAATCAGCACCAAGGCCAGGAGCAAAAACTCACACACCAAATTGAGTTTGGACAACACTACGCTGTAGCCCAACACATGCACGGTCCCCAAAGCCGCCAAAAAAGCCCTGAGCTCTTCAATCAAAAAGGCTGACAAATAGGCTCCTTCAATCGAGCCCAAGCCTCCGAGCACCACCACCACAAATGTGTCTCCAATGGTGCTCAAATCCAGACCCACGTGAGCGGGCTGCACGGGAAGCTGCAACGCTCCCCCCAGTCCTGATAAACCACACCCAAGCGCAAATACACCCGTGAAAAGCAATCTTTGATTGACCCCCAAAGCACCCAGCATCTCTCTGTCCCAAGTGGCAGCTCGAATCAACAAGCCCGCTCGGGTGTGATGCAAAAAAATCCGCAGCAACACCAACACCAAAGGACCCAAGACCATCATGAACAAGGAGTAACTTGGGAACTTGACCCCATTGAACTCAACGGCACCCGATAAGCCAGGCATTCTGGGGCCCAACAAGTCCTCAGGCCCCCAGAGAAAAACAATCGCATCTCCAAGGATGAGCACCAAAGCAAAGGTGCTGAGGAGTTGATACAACTGTGCGTGGCGGTAGACCGGTCTCAAAAAGATCCGTTCACAAAGGGATCCGAGCAAAGCGCAAATGAATGCAGACAAAAGCACCATCGCGCCGTAGCCCAAAAGATCATGAGCGCTTTGGGTGAGCTCCACCAATGTATAGGCCAAATAAAGCCCCAACATGAAGAACGTGGCGTGCGAAAAATTGACCACACGGGTCACGCCAAAAATGAGTGTGAGCCCACTGGCCACCAAGAAGAGGGAACCCGCTTGTGACAGACCCGTCACAAAGACCCAAAAAAATGAGACGTCTTGCCAATGCATCAAAGGCCCCAGATGGCTTGGCTTTCACTCCAAGCTTGGCTTGTAGGAACAGCCACGGGGGAGAACTTCAAGCTCAAACTCAAAGTGCACTCACTCCGTTGATCTGAGCTTTGCAGCTTCTTCTTTGCTTGGCAAAAAGCCAGCTCCGTCCATGTATTTGTAATTGACCATGACCCCGTGTCCAGCCTCCAACTTGGTCCTGCCCACATAAGCACCCATGGTGGATTGATGGTCTACGGCTCTGAAGGTGATCTTGCCAAATGGGGTGTCGCTCTTGAGGTCAGAAAACGCCTCTACGAGCTTGTCGCTGTTGGTGCTGCCTGCCTTAGCGATGCCTTGTGCCAAGGCATGTATCAAGCTGTAACCCACCACCGAGCCAAGCCTTGGGT
This sequence comes from uncultured Burkholderiales bacterium, assembly GCA_903865035.1. GTDB lineage: Bacteria > Pseudomonadota > Gammaproteobacteria > Burkholderiales > Burkholderiaceae_C > Limnohabitans. Next base: position 15,272 of record CAIPII010000221.1, read on the forward strand.
AATCCTTGAAGCGCTGCTGGTAGGCTTTGTAAAAGGCTTGGTGCTCAGGCGTTGTGATGCCGTACCAAGGGTATCCCGTGACGATCCAGCCATTGGGCGCGTCCTCTCTCAAAGGGTCCAAGTACTCGGGCTCTCCGGTGAGCAAACTCACCACCTCTCGTCCCTCAAAGAGACCTCGCGTGTTGCCCTCTCTGATCCACTTGGCCAAGTCTGCGCCAAAGAGAACGTTGAAAATCGCGTCTGGTTTTGCGTCCAACAAGGCTTGGACGACGCTTGGGGCATCCACGCGCCCCAAAGGTGTGGCTTGTTCGGTGACGAACTCCACATCGGGCTGAGCGGCTTTCATGAGTTGCTTGAAAACGGCAACGGCCGATTGGCCATATTCGTAATTGGGGTAAACCAAAGCCCAACGTTTTTTCTTGAGTTTGATGGCCTCAGGCGCCAGCATGGAGGCTTGCATGAAAGTTGAAGCCCTTAGCCTAAAGGTGTATTTGCTGGCGTTTTGCCAAACGATTTTGTCGCTGAGGGGCTCTCCAGCCAAGAAGAACACTTTCTTTTGCTTGGAGAAGTCTGTAAGTGCCAGTCCCACGTTGGAGAGGTAACTTCCAGCCAAAACGTCCACCCCTTCGCGCGAGACCAACTCTTGAGCTTCTCTGAGGGCATCAGCTGGGGAAGCGTTGTCGTCTCGGGTGATGAGTTGGAGTTTTTTTCCGTTCACTCCACCCAAGGCATTGATTTCATCAAGGGCCAACTCCATGCCATGGCGGTATGGCTCTAAAAAAGCGGGTTGAGCCTTGTAGCTGTTGATCTCACCAATTTTGATCACATTGGAGTCTGCATGGCTTTGGGTGATCAACACGGCCAAACCAAAAGAAGCCACAACCCTTGCAAACCATGATTGACTCAGCATATGAACCCTTCAAAAAGCGACAATTGGCCCCATCGGACAGGGGCAAACCACGACCCTTGCATTGTATCGCTTGGTGGTTTTACACCCTCGCTCGAACCTCACCAAGACCACAGTACACGCCCAAGAGGGTCTTTTGCAGCAGCTTTGATGGCCAAAGCCATCATTCACAAGGGGCGAAGCGGATCTGGAAAACCCTTAAAATACTCGATTCCCCGACAACAACGAAAATCTCTCACCATGAGCTCCATGCACCAAGAAAAAGTCCTCTCCGTTCACCACTGGACGGATCGTTTGTTCAGTTTCACCACCACGCGTGACATGGCACTTCGTTTTTCCAATGGACACTTCACGATGATTGGCCTCACCGTGAACGACAAACCCTTGCTCAGAGCGTACAGCATTGTGAGTGCAAATTATGAGGAACACCTCGAGTTTTTGAGCATCAAAGTGCCAGACGGTCCCCTTACCTCCAGACTCCAACACATCCAAGTCGGTGACATGATCATCGTTGGCAGAAAGCCAACAGGCACTTTGTTGATCGATTATTTGTTGCCCGCTAAAAATCTCTACCTCTTTGGAACGGGCACGGGAGTGGCTCCTTTCTTGAGCATCATCAGAGATCCTGAGACTTATGAGAAATTCGAAAAAGTCGTTTTGGTGCACGGCGTTCGCGAAGTCAAAGAACTCGCGTATCACGACTACTTGACCCAAGAGTTGCCCAAGCACGAGTTGTTGGGTGAGATGGTGAGCGATCAGCTGATCTACTACCCCACTGTCACGCGCGAGCCCTTTGTGAACCAAGGACGCATTCCCGATTTGATTGAAAACGGCAAACTCGCGCTGGGCACGGGCTTGCCCCCACTCAACCCCGAGACCGATCGCGTGATGCTATGCGGCAGCCCTCAAATGCTCAAGAGCATCAAAACCTTGCTCGGAGAGCGCCACTTCACAGAGGGCAACACCACAACACCGGGTCAGTACGTCATTGAGCGCGCTTTTGTAGAGCAGTGATGGGTGGGCTCTCAAGGCACTTGAGAACCTACCCCTTAAGGGCGAGACGCTTGCCAAGCCCTATTGACTCATTCGCTCGATGACTTTGATGACCGTGGCATAGTCCTCCTGCGCGTCTCCATGAGCGATGGCCGCATGCATCCATTGTTCAGTCATCGCAGTTTGCATGAGAGGAACATGCAGTGCTCGGCCCGCATCGAGCATGAGCGACAAATCTTTCAACATTTGAGGCACCGTGAAGGTGGGCGTGAAATCACGCTCATCCAAGGGCTTGCCCAGTTGCTGAGACTTGGCCTTGATGATGGGGGATCCGACAGCGCTCTCTGAGATGACTTGCCACATCTGCGCCCAATCCAAGCCCCCCTTTTGGCCCAAGGTGAGTCCCTCGGCCAACATGGCGCTCGTTTGCACAATCAGCAAATTGACCACCAACTTCATCAAACGACTTTGCTCGCCTTCTCCCAAATAAAAGTGTTTGGAACCCCAACGATCAAAGATGGGTTTTGCAGATTCAAAGCGTGTTCTTGGGCCTGAGCACATGATGGTGAGTTTGGCCTCTTGAGCCATGTGATTGTTGCCCGATACCGTGACCCGCAAATAATCCACACCCCTCTTGCTCATGAGCTCAGCCACTTGAGCAGAGGCTTGCATGGACACGGTGCTCGTGTCCAAAAACAAGGCGCCCGCTTTGGCGTGCTCTGCGACCCATTCACCCACGCTCAGCAACGCGCCGTCGTGTGGAAGGGAGGAGCACACGCACTCGGCAAGGGCCAGGGCTTTGTTGAGTTCAAGCACGGAGTCAATGACATTTAAACCCGCACTTGAAGCTTCAAAGCGGCGACTCTCATCCAAATCGAACACGCGCAGCTCAGCAGCGGGTTGCATCGCCAAGAGATGCTGAGCCATGGGCAGGCCCATTTTCCCAACTCCAATGAAGACGATCTTCATGCGGCTCAATTCGCCTTCAATCCCACCGCCTTGGCGATCTTGGCCGCAGAGTCCATCTCCACCTTGATGAAAGCGTTGAAGGCATCAGACGCCATTGGCATGGGATCTGCACCCAAGCTGTTCAAGCGCTCTTTGACATCCGCTTGCGCCAATGCTTTGACCACTTCAGCTTGCAAGCGTTTGACCACTGGGGCTGGTGTTGCTGAAGGCACGAGCATGCCCACCCAAAACACATAGTCCGAATTGGGTACACCCGCCTCCACCGTTGTGGGCACTTGGGGCAAAGAGGGAGAGCGCTGCGCAGTGCTCACCGCCAAGGCCTGCAGCTTGCCTTCTTTGATCAAAGGCAAGGCTGAGGACAGAGGTGCAAAAAACCAATCGTTTCGCCCCCCCATCACATCCGTCAATGCTTCAGGCGTGCCCTTGAAAGGCACATGCACCGCATCGATGCCCGCTTGCAGTTTGAATTTTTCGGCATTCAGGTGGGTTGCAGATCCCATCCCAGCGGATGCGTAATTCATCTTGCCTGGATTGGCTTTGGCCTGTGCCACCACATCCAAAACATTTTTCCACCCCCTAGAAGGTGAGACCACCATCACATTGGGCAATGAGGCCAATGTGGTGACGCCATACAAGTCCTTGGTGGTGTCGTAGGGCAAGTTGGGATAAATGGATGGATTGAGCGCATGTCCCGATGAGTGAATGAGAATCGTATAGCCGTCGGGCTCCGATTTGGAGACCTGGTACGCTGCAATGGTGCCCCCTGCTCCTGGATGGTTCTCAATCAAGATGGGTTGCCCCATGCTCTTGCTCATGGCGTCGCCTACGGTTCTGGCCACGATATCGGTACCAGAACCAGCGGTGAAGGGCACATAGAATTTGATGGGCTTGGTGGGGTAGCTTTGTGCCCAAGACAGGCTCGCACCCAGGGCCAAGAGCGAGGCGGCCAAGAGCCCTCTTTTGAGCCTTGAGCTCACGCTCAAGCGAATTCGCCCAAACCCTGCGGGCTGATCGAGTGATGAATGGACCATGAAGTTGTCTCCTTCTGATTGTTTCAAAAATTCAAACTCAAACTGTCTTTTTATTTTTATCTACCGCTAACTCGCTCAACTCCACTCCTCAAAGCACAAGAGCGCCTTGGGAGGGAATTTTTTTCATTTGGATTCCAAGCCGTCCGAGACTTGAACGTTCTCGCTCTTAAGCTCGAGACCTGCATCGTGAGCCACCTCTTGGAGCAAGATGGAGAAATCGACATTGTCATGACCCCTACCCACCATGCGAGCCACGGACTCGCGGGTGGCAGCTGCTGAGGGCATGGACACGCCATAAGCTTTACCAGCAGCCATGCCCAAATCCATGTCCTTCAAGAGCAACTTGGGTGTGAAAGTGACTTGTTCAAAATTGAGGTTGCTCAAAACCGGTGTCTTGTATCGCGTGTACATCGAACCCAAGACCGAGTCGTTGATGCTCTCCAAGAACACATGGCGAGGAATGCCTGCTTTTTCAGCCATGACGGTGATTTCACACAAATTTTGAATCACCACACCAAACATGGTGTTGTGAGCGATTTTCCAAACGCGAGCAAGTTCCCCCTCGCCCACCCACATGGTTTTTCTGGCCACTGCCTTCAAATAAGGCTCTGCCATGTCATACAAGGCTTTGGGGCCAGAAGCCACGAGCAGCAACTTGCCCGCCTTGGCCACTTTGGCGTTGCCCGAAACGGGCGCGCAAAGATAAGCCACGCCAAGTGCCTCAAGGCGCTCGCGAATTTCTGCTGAACCCTCTTGAGAAATGGAGGAGCTGTCGATCAGCACCTTGGGGAGCACCTGGGTGGTGACCAAACCACCTTCGGCAAAAAGCACTTCTTTCAAATCATCGGTGGTGGAGACCATGGTGAAGACCACGTCACATTTGGCCAAATCCGTTTTGTGGTCCACCAACTTGGCCCCATAAGCCACCAAGGGCTCAGCTTTGCTGCGGGTTCGGTTCCAGACCTGGACTTCATGCCCGGCGTGGCTCAATTGCTTGACCATGGCCTCTCCCATGCGGCCCAGACCGATCCAGCCGATGGAGTGCTTCGATTGACTTGTGTGGTTTGTCATTGCTTTCTCTTTCTTTTGACACAGTGATAAAAAAATCAAACTCTCTCAATGATCATGGCAATGCCTTGACCGACACCAATGCACATGGTGCAAAGCGCGTAACGACCTTTGATGCGGTGAAGTTGGTTGACTGCAGTGGTCACCAAGCGAGCACCACTTGCACCCAAAGGATGCCCCAAGGCAATTGCGCCACCGTTGGGATTGACCCGCTCGTCATCGTCGCTCAACCCCAAGTCCCTCAAGACCGCCAGGCCTTGTGCAGCAAAGGCCTCATTCAACTCGATCACATCCAAATCGGCCAAGCTCAAGCCAGTGAGCGCCAAAACTTTGCGTGTGGCTGGTGCAGGTCCCATGCCCATGATGCGTGGAGGCACACCCGCTGTCGCAATGCCCACCACGCGCGCACGGGGCTTGAGTGAGTTTTGGTGCGCTGCTTTTTCACTTGCGAGCAACAATGCACAGGAGCCATCGTTGATGCCGCTTGCATTGCCAGCGGTCACCGTGCCGCTTGGGGTCACCACCCCTTTGAGCTTTGCAAGGGCTTCAAGGCTTGTCTCTCTGGGGTGCTCGTCTTGGCTGAACACAATGGGGTCGCCCTTTTTCTGTGGCAAAGTCACTGGCACAATCTCGGCCTCAAAGAATCCTGCTTTTTGCGCCGCCACCGCTTTCAATTGACTCGCCAAAGCCATTTTGTCCTGAGCCAAACGCTCAATCTTGTAATCGGTCGCCACGTTTTCAGCGGTCTCTGGCATTGCATCCACGCCGTAGAGTTTCACCATCAAATCGTTGACAAACCTCCAACCAATGGTGGTGTCATACACGGCATTGCTGCGACTAAAGGCAGAGTGGGCTTTGGGCATCACAAAGGGGGCTCGACTCATGCTCTCAACTCCACCAGCGATCATGAGTTGAGCCTCACCCGCTTTGATGGCCCTGGAGGCCGTACCCACCGCATCCAAGCCCGAACCGCACAAGCGGTTGATCGTGGCACCAGGTACTTGGTAGGGCAAACCTGCCAACAAACTTGACATGTGCGCCACGTTGCGGTTGTCTTCTCCAGCTTGATTGGCACATCCAAAAATCACATCGTTCACTTGCTCCCAATCGACATTGGGATTGCGCTGCATCAACGCTTTGAGCGGAATGGCGCCAAGATCGTCGGTGCGAATGCCGCTCAGTGCACCACCGTAGCGACCAATGGGGGTTCGAATTGCATCACAAATGTAAGCGTGTTCCATGACCAGTCTCTTTCCAAAAAATAAATCATTCAATGCATCAATCTATTCAACAATGACCCTCTTGCCCGAGATCAATGCAACTCTAGTCCCAACAATTCGCTCAAAGCCTTGCGCTCCAAGCCTTCAACCATATCGATGAGCTTCAGACCCTTTGGGGTGCACTCGAGTGTGCACAAATCGGTGTAAATGCGTTTCACACAAGCAATGCCGGTCAAGGGATACGTGCAAGCTTTGACCACCTTGCTTTGACCTTTTTTGGTGAGCAAATCCATCATCACCCAGGTCTGTTTGGCACCAATGGCCAAATCCATCGCCCCCCCAACAGCGGGTATGGCATCGGGCTCGCCCGTGTGCCAATTGGCCAAATCGCCCGTCTCACTCACTTGAAAGGCACCCAGCACACAAATGTCCAAATGACCCCCTCTCATCATGGCAAAACTGTCTGCATGGTGAAAGAAAGCGCCTCCTGGCAACAGGGTCACGGGCTGCTTGCCCGCGTTGATCAAGTCATAGTCCTCTTGGCCGCTCACGGGCGCTGGACCCATGCCGAGGATGCCGTTTTCGCTGTGCAAGAGCACTTCACGGTCTTTGGCGATGTAGTTCGCAACCAAGGTGGGCATGCCAATGCCCAAATTCACGCTGGCTCCATCCGCAATGTCTTGGGCCACGCGTTTGGCCAAGGCTTCTTTGTCGCGTCTTGCGTACTGGGTCATGATTTGAAACCTCCACCTTGCGTTGCCACCCGATCGATCAAGACCACTTGGTGCACAAAAATGCCTGGCGTCACGATCGCCTCAGGATCCATGTCACCAAGAGCCACCACTTCATGCACTGAGGCCACCGTTTTTTTGGCCGCCATGGCCATGACCGGACCAAAGTTTCGAGCCGCTTTGCGGTAAATCAAGTTACCCCAACGGTCTCCTTTTTCAGCACGTATGAGCGCCAAGTCGGCGTGAATGGGCAGCTCAAAAACATAAGGACGGCCATTGATGATGCGTGTTTCTTTGGGTTCTCCAGATGGAGTTTTGGCAAGCTCCGTACCGTATCCCGTGGGCGTGAAAAACCCACCTATGCCTGCACCCGCTGCACGAATGCGCTCAGCCAAGTTACCTTGCGGCACCAACTCAAGCTCAATCTGACCGGAGCGGTAAAGATTATCAAAAATATATGAGTCTGCTTGCCTGGGAAAGCTGCAAATGACTTTGCGCACATGCCCAGACTTCAACAGTGCTGCCATGCCTTGCTCGCCGTTGCCCGCATTGTTATTGACCACCGTCAAATTCTTGGCCCCTTGGGCCAAGAGTCCTTCGATCAATTCACCCGGAATGCCAGCGGTACCAAAACCACCCACCATGACGGTGGCCCCATCGGGAGTCCCAGCCAAAGCGGCTTCAATGGATTGAGCTATTTTGTTGATCATGAAAAAACCATGCAAAGAAACAAAGAAATAGGTCCTTTGGCAAAACACCAAAGCACCTATCCATTAAGGGCAAAGAAAGATCTTAACGACTTTTTGCCCACTAGAATGATCTTACCCAATTCGAGCAATTCACACTGTCCATGTTTACCCCCAACCAAAGCGATGTCAGGCGGTTTTTTTGCCAAGTTCAAAACAAACTCCAACAGCACCAAGCCCTTGACCCCATGCAAACCATCGCCAGTGAATGGGTCTTGGCTCACCCTGAGTACCAAGATGACTTGTTGAACGAGGAGGAAGCGATAGAGGCCACCTACCCGCCTGAATTGGGACGAGAAAACCCCTTTTTACACCTCTCCATGCATTTGAGCATTGAAGAACAGTACGCCATCGACCAACCCAAAGGGGTGAGAGCCGCCTTGGATCAACTCACCGCTCGCTTAGGCGACAAACATCTGGCGCACCACGCGGCCATGGAGAGCTTGGGACTGATGATCTGGGAGAGCCAAAGGAGTGGTCTCCCCCCAGACGGACACCAATACCTAGAGCGATTGCGCGCGAGCGCCAGCAAAGATTAAAGCCAAGCCCAGAAAAACAAAATCCACCCGAGCGTGAACTCCAGGTGGATGGCTTTGCCTCAAGGCTTGAGGTCTTTGGCCAAGATCAGCGTCTTGGCCAACAACGAATCATTTGAATCGGCTTTGGGGAACCGTAGCCAATTCTCCTGACTGCTCACTCACGTACTTGGCCAAAAGTTTGAGCTCATCGTTTGAGAATTGCTTGGCCACGCCGCCCATCACGCCATTGGCACGACCCCAAACCCTCAAGCCGTCCTCGGCTTTGTAAGAGCGCAAAGCCACCAATAGGTAATCTGCGTATTGACCAGCGATTTTGGGGTATGCAGGTCCAATGGGCATGCTCAAATTGGCGCCGTGGCAAGATGTGCATGCACCCTTGGTCACCAACGCAGCAACCTCGCCCTCAGGCTCTGTGGCCTTGGCAGGTAAGACCAAAGAGTCATCGTGACCCAAAGCAGAGTAGTAAGCGGCCACGTCAGCCATGTCTTTGTCGCTCAAAGAAGTTGCAATGGCGCGCATGGTGGTGTTCTTGCGCTCACCCTTTTTGTACTCACTCAAAGCCGCTTGGATGTAGGTCATGGATTGACCGGCGATTTTGGGTACTTTGTAAACCACTGGAAAGCTCGCTTGGTAGCCTTTGATGCCGTGGCAACCAATGCACATGGCGATCTTTTTCTCACCAGCTTGTGCGTCTCCCTTGATGTCTTGGGCATGAGAAACAGAAGCAAAAGCCACTGCTGTGAATAATACGAGGGACAAAAACTTGATCATTTTGGGTCGACAATCCAGTGAGATTGAAACTAAGATGCGGCTATTATATCGATGTCGGCCACACCTGACGGAAAACACCCACTAGTTTACCCAATTTGACCCATGAAATTCCTCGGCTCTTCCAATTATGTGGCCACGCCAGACTTGATGCTGGCCGTGAATGCGGCTCAAACCCTCAAACGCCCTTTGCTCATCAAGGGGGAGCCGGGAACGGGAAAGACGATGTTGGCCGAGGAAGTGGCCAAAAGCCTGAACATGCCCCTCATTGAGTGGCACATCAAATCCACCACCAAAGCCCAACAAGGGCTCTACGAATACGATGCGGTGAGTCGCCTCAGAGACTCCCAACTTGGGGATGAAAGGGTCAAAGACATACAAAACTACATCGTCAAAGGGGTTTTGTGGCAGGCCTTCACAGCAGAACAACCCGTGGCTCTTTTGATCGATGAGATCGACAAAGCGGACATCGAGTTTCCCAACGATCTCCTGCGCGAGATCGACCGCATGGAGTTTTATTGTTATGAGACCAAGGAGCTCATCAAAGCCAAGCAGCGCCCTTTGGTCTTCATCACCTCCAACAACGAAAAAGAGCTGCCCGACGCCTTTTTGCGCAGGTGTTTTTTCCATTACATCAAATTTCCCGAGCCCCAAACGATGCAAGAGATTGTGGCCGTTCACTTTCCCGATCTCAAAGGAGAGCTCCTCTCTTTGGCTCTAAAAGCCTTTTATGACATCAGATCTTTGCCGGGACTCAAGAAAAAGCCCAGCACAAGCGAACTCTTGGACTGGATCAAGCTCTTGTTGGCCGAGGACATCCCCCTCTCAGCGCTTCAATCCAAGGACGAGCAAGTGGTGTTGCCCCCACTTTTGGGAGCACTGCTTAAAAATGAGCAAGATGTGACGCTCTTTCAAAAGCTCTTGCACATGCAAAGTCGTCACCGCTAGAGACAAAGCAACAAATCAACCGTGCCATGCTTCTCGACTTCTTCTACACACTCAGAAGCGCCAAGTTGCCCGTTTCGGTCAAAGAATATTTGACGCTTTTAGAGGCCTTGCAAGCACAGATCGTGGGCCCCACACAAGCCGCTTGCTCCATGGATGACTTTTATCACTTGAGTCGAATGATCTTGGTCAAGGATGAGAAGCTGTTTGATAAATTTGATCGAGCCTTTGGCACATACTTCAATGGCATTGAAGAATTGAGCGAAGTCATCAAAGAAATCCCCTCCGATTGGCTTGAAAAAACCCTTGGACTCACGCTCACCCCTGAACAAAAAAATGCGATCAAGGCGCTCAATTGGGATGAGCTTTTGAAGACGCTTGAAGAACGACTTCAAGAACAAAAGGACAAGCACAGCGGAGGCAGCAAGTGGATCGGCACTCAAGGCACCTCTCCCTTTGGACACTCTGGCTACAACCCGCAAGGGATCCGAATTGGTGGCGAATCCAAGCAAAGGAGTGCCGTCAAAGTTTGGGAGCAACGCAGTTACCAAGATTACGATGAAAACCAAGAGCTTGGTACACGCAACATCAAAGTGGCGCTCAAGCGGCTCAGAAAGTTTGCCAGAGAAGGCTCTGCCGATGAGTTGGACTTGGAGGGCACCATTCAAAGCACCGCCAACAATGCTGGATTTTTGGACATCAAAATGGTGCCAGAGCGACACAACAACGTGAAGGTGCTGTTGTTGATGGATGTGGGTGGCTCCATGGATGACCATGTGATGCAGGTGAGCGAATTGTTCTCAGCTGCAAAAACCGAGTTCAAGCACTTGGAGTACTACTACTTTCACAACTGCATTTATGACTTCGTTTGGAAAAACAACCAACGCCGCTACGCAGAAAAACTCTCCACTTGGGACTTGATTCGAAAATACAACAAAGACTACAAGGTGATTTTCGTTGGTGACGCCACGATGAGCCCCTATGAGATCACGCGAGCTGGGGGCAGCGTGGAGTACAACAACGAGGAAGCGGGTGCTGTGTGGCTTGAGAGAATCATGCACGCCTACCCGCACCACGCCTGGATCAATCCAGAGCCCATGGGGGTTTGGCCCTACCGCCAAAGCGTCTCGCTGATGCAAAACTTGGTGAGCCAACGCATGTATCCACTCACCCTTGAGGGTTTGGAGCAGGCCATGCGCATGCTCAGCAAGTGAGCAGGCGGCTTCACACCCAATGGATTAGAATCACGAGTTGTTTCGTGGCTCACACTCTTCGTAGTTCAATGGATAGAACGCGGCCCTCCTAAGGCTGAAATGCAGGTTCGATTCCTGCCGGGGAGACCACCTCTTGCCACTTTGCAAGAGCACAACTGGCCTTGACCAGTTTTGAGCCCTTGCACTCTCTCAAACCTCACTCAAGCCACGGGCTTGATTTCTTTGGCCGTGATTTGGTACTTGAAGAGGTCCGGATCATAAGAGTCAAATCGCCCTGAATCGTTCTCAGCAATCGGGTACATCAAAAAGGGCAATGGCTCCTTCTCATTTGAGCCTGGCAAAGACACGTCATGAGACGTGTTCCAACCCATCCAGTTGCCCTCCCATGAACCAAACAAGGCACTGTAAACAGGTTTGACCACAGGGTCATTGACCTGTTTGATCCAAGTGGGTGTTTCTTGTCGCATCACTTTGGCCACATCGGCTGGATCCATCGCAACCCAGCCCATGCCACTCAAATAGACCTCAGCCCTGCAGTGCTGAGAACCTTTTAAATTGCTTGGATTTCCAGAGAGCTCTTTGTACCCAAATGCAGAAGGCACGAGCCTCAAGCCGTAGACGTCACGAGCCGGCACGCCTGAAGCACGGCACAAGCCCACAAACACCGCATTGATGTCTGCACATTTACCGCCCAAATTCCCGCTCTCCAGCATGCTCTTGATGTCGCCCTCGCCACAACCTCTGACCTTGACCTCTCGGTAGGTGTTGGCCACCACCCAGTCATAGATCAACTTGGCTTTTTGTGCATCGGTCTTGGCGCCTTGTGTCACTTTGAGCGCCGTGGCTTTCACTATGCCGTCTGTAGGGAGCCAACGCGTTGAGCGCTTGTAGTAGTTCAAATTGTCTGCAGTTTCTCGCGTCCAAGTTGCATTTTGCTGGGTGATGTCACCAAATCGAGTTTGACGATTTTTGGTCTTCACTCTCGTGACCAATTGAATGAAGGGAGATTTGTTGTCTTTGCCAAAGACGCTCGCCAGCATGGCCGCACTCTCAGGACCACTTTTGATCACTTTGGACTCACCGTTGGACACAAAGTCACTTGACAAAGTGCTTTGCCAAGGGGTTTCGAGTGAGGGAATGGGTAACCAAACGCGTGTCTCGCCTTGCACGGCGCTGATCTCCACACGAGTTGTGACCTCAAACTCTCTCCAGTCAGAGACCGTGGGAGCAAATTGTCGCTCCGCGTTGGTGGGGGTTTGAGCCAGGGACCAATTGGACCAAAGGGCAGCAGGTACAGCGGCAAATGCGCCAAGTCCTGCGCTGCTCTTTAAAAGCGAGCGACGAAGCATGTTCATGGTGGTAAGGACCTTAATGTGTTTCAAAGAGTTTTGTCGGCACACACGAGGCTGGAAAAAATCCAAGCCAATGCCCCGAAGGCAAAACACGCAAGCACCAACCGGCGCTTGAGCCCCTACATTATCTCTTATTCCACACAACCGAAGTCAAACGAGTGGATCACTGAGGCCTTGGCGCCTTGGTGTCGTCCAAGCCTTTGATCCAGGTTTGAACCTTGGGGCTGGTCCAATCCACAGCGCCAGTGACCACCCACCGAATTCGTCCTTTGGAGTCGACCAGCAAGGTGCTGGGGTAAATGTGAATTCCATGGTCTTTGGCAATTTGGCGTGTGCTGTCTTGAAGGGTCGTTAACCTCAAAGCGCTCGTTCGAACAAAGCGATCCATGACCATCTTGGAGTCGCCCACGTTGATGGCCAAGACCTCCAAATGCTCCTCTCCCTCCAATTCAGCCAAGGTCTCAAGTGAGGGCAACTCCTCCTTGCAAGGCTCACACCAAGTTGCCCAAAAGTTGATCAACATGGGATGCCCCACACCAAGACGCGTGGCTTCAGGCGTCCAAGCCTTGCCCCTTGAGTCTTCACCCTTGATTTGCAGCGTCAGCGGTTTTTTAGACCAAGGTGTCACCTCGAACTGGCACCACGCCAGATGACTTGAGCAAAGCATGCACAAAAGGAATGCGAATTGCATGCACCCCAGTCGAGAAGGTTTTGAGTCCTGACTTCGCCTCATCCAATTGAGTTGCACAGATCCAGAGATCTCAAGACTCAAACGATCACCGCCTCATCGCTTCTGCTGTCTCCCTTGGAGTCCTTCCAAGTGACGGTGATTTTTTCGCCGGCGTGAGTGCCTTTGATGATGAACTGCAAGTAAGGATTTTTAGAAACCGAAGGACCCCACTCTGCAGAAAACACCTCTTTGCCACCCAAGGACGCGGTGACGTCTTGGATGTGCCAAGCGGGAATGATTTTCCCGTCAGCATCTTTCCTCTGACCCGATTCCATCTCATGACTCATGAGAATGCGCACGGTGGTTTGACCTGCTGCGCTTTGCGCTCTGATTCGCATTGGCTCACCCATGGTGGAGACCCCTTTGATTGAATGTGTTTAAAACCGAAATTCGTGGCTTAAATCTTAGCCCCCGCAACCACCCAAGGTCACTTTGATTTCTTTTTTGGCCATCAATGCACGGCCATCGCCTAGCACAGCGACCGCATAAACGTTCGAAGTTTGACCCATTTTGGTCCTCATCGAAAAATTGGCCAAGATGTCTTCGCTCACATTGAAGACACTGCACAGGGGTGTCGGGTTTTTTTCAACCAAAAAAATCATTCTCTTGACACCGGGCAACGCACAACTTGCGCTAAGTGGCACCACTGCTCCATTTTCAGCAATGTCTGGCGCATTGAGCACCACATCTTTGCTCTCAGTGGGAGAGGAAGAACCCAAAACCTTCAAAGCATCGGTCCATGTTTTGGCTTCAAAGGCAGACTTCTCATAGGCCAACGCATCGACTGGACTCATGGCCTCCATGGCCACGACTCCTGCGCTTGCCAGTCCCCATTGAAGGACATCTCTTCGTTTGTTCATGTTGTGAGTTCTCCGTTGGATGCACACAGCCTCAACGCATTGGGCGATGAAGTCTTCAATGTGCTGCAATTCAAGGACAAAAGGCCAAGTCTGGTGACAGGCTTGCTTTGTCTTTTGCTTCAAACCTCAATGATATCGCCAAACACAGCCAGACCCTTGCGCTACAGTATGATGCCCCTAAACGAAGAATCCATGCGCTCCATTCAAGAGCATTTGAACCCATACGGACCGATCAAATGATGCAAAAGAGACAAGTCCTCGAAACCCTAGGTGCCTTGGGACTCATGGCCTTGGCGCCCCAATCGTTTGCACAAAAGAAGGTTCCCGCCAAAGGCCTTCAAAAAGCCAAAGTGGTGGTGGTTGGTGCTGGATATGGGGGCTTGAGTGCTGCGAAATATTTGCGGCGTTTGTCTGGCGACTTGCTTGACGTCACTTTGGTGGAAATGCAATCCAAGTTCGTCTCCTCACCCCTCTCCAACCTCGTCTTGTCTGGGCATGCAAAGCTTGAAGACATCACCCTCAGTTATGCGGGCGTGGCAAAAACCTCTGGCATCACCTTCAAACAAGACCGAGCCATTCGCGTTGACACCACTCGCAAATGGGTTCATCTGCAAAACGGCTCTCCTTTGCCCTACGACAAACTGGTTTTGAGTCCTGGTGTTTCCTTTGACCATGAGGCCATTGAAGGGTTGGGTGAGGCCCATGCGTTGGGACAATGCCTGCAAGCTTGGAGCAACAATGGCGAGCTCTCACTTTTGCGACAGCAACTCCTCGAGCTCCAAAATGGAGCCGTCTTTGCGCTCACCATTCCTGAGTCCCCCTACAAGTGTCCTCCCGCTCCCTATGAGCGCGCATGCCAGGTGGCCTCTTTCTTTAAAAAACACAAACCCAAAAGCAAAGTGCTGGTGCTTGACGCCAACGACAACGTGGTCTCCAACGCCCAACAATTCAAGCGCTTTTGGAGCGAGCACTATCCCGATCACATTCAATACCTTCCCAATCACAAATTGATTGGCGTACAAAATTCAGGTCAAGTCTTGAGTTTTGAAGTTCAAGACGACCTCTCGGTGACCCTCTCCAATGTACTCCCACCCATGCGAGCTGGAGAGGTGGCCAAGGCCTCTGGTTTGGTCAACGTCAACGACAAATGGTGTGGGGTGCATTTCTTGGATTTTCAAAGCGAAGAGGCCCAAGATGTTCACATTTTGGGGGACGCCATTCAAGCCGCTTCCCTCATGCCCAAATCAGCCCACATGGCTCATGCACAAGCGATGGTGGTCGCCAGCGCCATAGTCAATGAGTTGAGCGACAAGCCCGTGAGTGAACAGGCAAGGCTGGACAACATTTGCTTTAGCTTTTTGGACGATCGACAAGCCATTCACATCGCCTCCAAGCACCACTATGACGCCTCAGAGCAAACGTTTTTGCTCGACGAGAATTCCTCTAACGTCTCGCAATCGCCCAGCGCTGCCGAGGGGAAGTTGGCATGGACATGGGCACATGAATTGTGGCGTGACATGCTCAGTTGATGAACAAGACAAGCACTCAAAACATCAAGTCTTGGGTCTGAGCTCCACCACCGCTTGGTGAAGGTCCTGGGCCAAGGCCCTTCTGTCTCGCTCACCTCTAGCCTGAACGTCGGACCATTTGACCCTCACCCTGAAGGGTTTGAGTCCCAAAATGACCCAAACAGAGCCCACCAAGGTGTCTTCCCCAATGTAGCTCGGCTCAGTGATCATCTGTCCAGTCTGAATGGATTCATAAGATATTGAGGCCGCTTGCAAGGGCGCATTCGTTGCCACACTGGCTTGAATCAAATTCGCATGAAAAGGCAAAACCTCCTGGCCTTGGGTGGTGGTGCCTTCAGGAAATATGGCCACAATGTCCCCCGCATTCAATGCGTCCACCATTTGATGAACCACTCTCAGCGCATCCTTCTTGGACGATCTCGCCACAAACAAGGTGCGACATGCACTTGCATAACGCCCAACCACAGGCCAATCTTTGACCTCTGACTTGGAGACAAAACGCACAGGGCGAATGGACAAAAAAACCAAAATGTCCAACCACGAAATGTGATTGGACACCACGAGCAAGGGCCCCACATGGCTCATGTCACCTTCGACCTCAACTCGCGCCCCAAGCACTCGACAAGCCCTTTGAGCCCAATTCATGACACGCTCTTGCGCTTGCAAGGGCGTCAAGTGACTCCAGTGCCAAGTCACCTCGATCAAGCCGTCGATGAGCAGATAAAGCAAGCTCAATACTTTGATGAGTCGGGTGATCATGATGGAATCAAACCTTTGATGTGGTGTTGGGGGTTCAAAGCTCACGCTCAAAAACACAACGCCCCTGAACCCAAGTGGACTTGACCTGACCTTGCAACTGCATGCCCGTCAAATCGACATCAAACGGTGTGTGCTTGCCTTGGCTCTTCAATTCTTGGGGCACCACTTGCCAGTGCACTTGAGGATCGAAGAGGCAAAAATCTGCAGCACCACCAACCAAGAGCTTTCCGGGCTCCAGATTGCTGTGAACCGGAGATTGTTGAGCCAAAATGGCGCCTGGCCTGGAAGTCACCACCGAGAGTGCATCCAAAACAGAAAGCCCCATTTCTTGCTGCCACTTCATCGCCAAGCTCAGCAACAACTCCACACCTGTGGCTCCGGCCTGCGCCTCTGCAAAAGGCAGTGCTTTCAAGTCGCCTGAGACAGGATGGTGATCTGAGACCAAGGCATCAATCACACCGTCGGCCAAGGCTTGCCTGAGCGCATCTCGGTCTCTTGCACCCCTCAAGGGTGGAGCGAGTCTGGCTCTTGAGTCGAAATAACCAATGTCCACCTCCGTCAGGTGCAAAGAGTTGATGCTCACATCGCACGTGAGGGCCAAGCCTTGAGCCTTGGCCTCACGAACCATCTCAACACCCAAAGCGCTCGATAGGCGAGACAAATGCACGCGAGCATCTGTGCTCTTCATGAGCGCAAAAATCGCATTGAGGGCAATGGTCTCAGAGGCCGTCGGCACTGAGCTCAAACCCATTCGAAGGGCCAAGGCGCCACTTGCAGCAACGCCATTGCCCAAATAAGCATCCTTGGGGTGCAACCACACGCTGTAACCAAAGGTGCTTGCATATGACAAGGCACGCGTGAGCACGTGGGTGTCTTTGATGGGCACCTCTGCTTGCCCAAAGCCCACACAACCCGCTTGCGTGAGTGCGCCCATTTCGGTGAGTTTGACCCCTTGCAGTGCGCTTGTCAAAGCGCCCAAAGGATAAAGCCTTGCAAGGTGCAGTTGAGCGGCCCTGAATTGCAGCATCTCAACCAGACCCGGCTCATCCAACACTGGATCGGTGTCAGGAGGACACACCAAGGAGGTGATGCCACCAGCCACCGCCGCGTAAAGCTCTGAGGCGAGCATGCCCTCGTGCTCGTGACCGGGCTCCATCACACGGGCCGACAAATCCACCAAGCCAGGGATCAGCCACAAACCTTTGGCATCCACCACATGATCGGCCTTGAAAGGCTCGCTGGTTTGCCCAAAGGCTTTGATGTGCCCTTGCTCAATGTGCACATCTCCCACCCGATCGGTTTTGGAGTGAGGGTCCAAAATGCGTGCGTTGATGATGCTCGTCTTCATGCTCGGCTCCCCATTTTGTCACCTTCGTTACCCGCCACGATGGACATGACAGCCATGCGCACCGCTATGCCAAAGGTCACCTGCGGCAAGATCACACTTTGTGCACCATCGACCACAGAAGAATCAATCTCTACCCCGCGGTTGATGGGACCGGGGTGCATCACGATCGCACCTGGGGCAGCAAACTCCAAACGCTGCGGAGTCAATCCAAAACCTTTGAAATACTCATGACTGGAGGGCAACAAAGCGCCACTCATGCGCTCGTTTTGAAGCCTCAAAGCAATCACCACATCGCAGTCTTTGATGCCTTCTTCCAAATTGTGAAACACCCTCACCCCCATGGGCTCGAGCTCTTTGGGGACCAAGGTTTTGGGGCCCACCACACGCACCTCTGGACAACCCAAGGTGGTGAGTGCGTGGATATCGGACCTCGCAACCCTAGAGTGCAACACATCTCCCACAATGGCAACCCTCAGTTTGGTGAAGTCGCCCTTGTAGTGTCGAATGGTGAACATGTCTAATAAGCCTTGGGTCGGATGGGCATGACGACCGTCACCCGCATTGACCACGTGCACATGAGGAGCAACGTGTTGAGCAATCAAGTAAGGGGCACCTGACTCGCTGTGACGAACCACGAAAACATCGGCCGCCATGGCGCTCAAATTTGCAATGGTGTCCAGCAAAGACTCGCCCTTGGCAGTGGAGGACCTGGCAATGTCCAAATTGATCACGTCTGCACTCAAGCGAGTCGCTGCGATCTCAAAAGTGGTTCGAGTGCGGGTGCTGTTTTCAAAAAACAAATTGAAGACGCTTTTGCCTCGGAGCAAAGGCACTTTTTTGACTTCGCGATCGTTCACACTCACAAAATTCTTGGCCGTGTCGAGCACGTGCGTCAAAATGTCTTTGGGCAAGCCCTCGGTGGTGAGCAAATGAATCAGCTCTCCATGGCGATTGAGTTGTGGATTCTTTTTATATCGCATCTCTGCTCTCCAAAGAAAATACAAATTGACCGTTGTCTTTGAGCGCCAGCGCCAAAGATTGAGAACGATCAAGTGCAAAGCGCGCAGCGGCAAAATCCGCTTGCAGCGGTAGCTCTCTACCGCCCCGATCCACCAACACCGCCAAGCGAATTCGCATGGGGCGTCCGTAATCAAAGAGCTCGTTGATCACCGCACGAATGGTGCGACCTGTATAAAGGACATCGTCCAAGAGCACGATATCGGCGCCTTCAACTTCGAAGGGCAAGTGCGTTTGACCTCCATTGCTCAAGCCCCTTTGATCAAAGTCATCCCTGTGCATGGCCGACGAAATGGCGCCAACGGCGTTTTGAATTTGAAGCTCACGGCCCAATCTCTCAGCCATCCAAGCTCCACCCGAGGTCACCCCCACCACATGCGTGTTGGCGCTCACCCAGGGCTGTATTCCCCTTTTGAGATCTTCAAATAATGCCTCGGCATCGATTGCAATTTGACCTTGCGTCATGTTCTTGTCCTGTGAAAGGTTTCTAGGATGCTAACTGCAAACGCAGTCCTAACTTTTATGGGTTTCAAAATATTGATTCAAAATGATGCATGCCGATAATGCATCCACATTGATGTTGGCTTTTTGACCGCCTTTTAAGGCACTGTCCTCAACCCAGGACTTGGCCTGCGTGGTGCTGTAGCGCTCATCGACCTCAAGCACGGGTAGTTTGAATTGGGCTCTCATTTGTTTGGCCATGTTTTGCGCAAAACGCGTTTGCTCATGGGGCTTGCCATCCGGATGAAGGGGTACTCCAACCACCAAGGCCTCGGGTTGCCACTCTTTGATGTATTGGGCCATTTCCTGCAACCTTTGGTCTCCTTGGGCTTGGATGACCCCCAAGGGTTGGGCAGAGGCGAGCATGGCGCTACCGAAAGCCACACCGGTTCTTTTTTGCCCCAAATCAAAGGCCATCAGCGTTTGTGGATTGCGCGCTGGCAAAGGCTCATTGGAGGATTCAAGATGAGGGGCATTCATCTTTGAACCCCAGCCATCATGCCCGTCCCGCACTGGGAGAAATCATCCAAGACTCAAGCCCCAAAAGTGACAGCGCTTTGTCATAGCGCTCGTCAATGGGGGTGTCAAAAATCACAGCTGGATCGGCGTCCACGGTGAGCCAAGCATTCTCAGCAAGCTCGGACTCGAGTTGCCCTTGAGCCCAGGCCGAATATCCCAAGGAGATGAGCACGCGCTTGGGACCAGCACCAGTGGAGAGGGCTTGCAACACATCTCTAGACGTGGTCATCTCTAGACCCCCTGGGATGGAGAGCGTGGAGGCATAGATGGGGTCGTGCCCAGAGGCGTCAGCTTCTGTTGCGTTTTGCGCTTTGGGATCGAGCTCAAAGGCCTCGTGCAGTACAAAACCGCGCTCAGAGTGAACCGGGCCACCAATGAATACAGGGGACAAGGACAAATCAAGTCTGCCCAGTGGCAAGTCCACCTTTTCAAACAAACTTGTCATGCTCATGGGAGAGGGCTTGTTGATCACCAAACCCAGGGCACCTCGTTCGCTGTGCTCACACATGTAAACTACACTTCGAGAGAACATCTCATCCATCAAACTGGGCATGGCGATCAAGAAATGATGCGTCAAGTTCATGGAAATGGGTTCATCTGAGTTCATGCCCGCATTTTAGCAAAGCCCAATATGACAAAAGTTACACCCCTTGAACACGCTGTGGGTTTGATGTGGTTCAGAAGAGACCTTCGTCTCGAGGACAACCGCGCGTTAAAGCACGCTTTGGCCAGTTGCAAACAAGTCTTCGCTGTCTTTGTGCTCGACACCAACATTTTGGATCCCCTGCCCAAACAAGATCGCAGGGTCGAATTCATCTTGAATTGCTTGAACGAGTTGAACGCGAGCATTCAAGAATCGGCGCAATCCAAAGAGTGTGGCCTATTGGTCCTTCATGACAAGGCCGAGCATGCCATTGCACCCCTTGCACAAAAACTGGGTGCGACCATCGTTTTTGCCAATCACGACGATGAGCCACAGGCATTGAGCCGTGACGCAGCGGTGCGAGGAGAGTTGGCCAATTTAGGCATCTCTTTTGAAACGCACAAAGACCATGTCATCTTTGAGCGTGACGAAGTGCTCAGCCAATTGGGCAAGCCCTATGGTGTCTTCACCCCATATAAAAACGCTTGGCTCAAAAAGGTCACCGCCCACGATCTGGCCCCAGTCCAAGGGCGCGAGTTGGCTCAGTGGGGCAAACGACCCAAAGGACTTGAGAACACCCACCCCCCGACACTGCAGGAGATTGGCTTTGAGAGCACCAATCTGAGCACCTTGGGTGTGCCTCAAGGTGCACTAGGAGCGCGTCAACTCTTTGAAGACTTCAAATCGCGCATGACCCATTACCAAGATCGAAGAGACTTTCCCTTTGCCAAAGGACCGAGTTACTTGAGTGTGCATTTGCGCTTTGGCACCATCTCCATTCGGACATTGGCAAAGGCCGCTCACGAAGCCATGATGCAAGCCGATGTGGGCGCGGGCGTTTGGTTGTCTGAGCTCATCTGGAGAGATTTTTATCACCAAATCATGTTCCATCACCCAAGGGTCGTCAAAGGCTCCTTCAAGCCCGAATACGACCAAATCGTTTGGGAAAGTGGTGCATCAGCAAAGAAACTCTTCAACGCTTGGTGCAATGGTGAGACAGGCTACCCGCTGGTGGATGCTGCCATGATGCAACTCAATCAAACGGGCTATATGCACAACCGGCTGAGGATGGTGAGCGCTTGCTTTTTGATCAAAGATCTGGGGATCGATTGGCGTTGGGGTGAGGCCTATTTTGCTGAGCATTTGAACGATTTCGATTTGGCAGCCAACAACGGGGGATGGCAATGGGCAAGCTCCAGTGGGTGCGATGCTCAGCCCTACTTTCGCATCTTCAACCCCATCACCCAGAGTGAGAAATTTGACCCCGATGGCAAATTCATCAAACGCTACTTGCCTCAGTTCACCGACTGGCCCAGCAAAGCGCTTCATGCTCCGTGGCTCGCGAGTTCGCCCAAGGAAAGTTTCAAGGGCGTGCAAATCGGCAAAGACTATCCCGAGCCCATCGTCGACCACGCCAAGGCTCGCGAGCTCACCTTGAAGCGTTACTCGGTGGTCAAAAAATCAATTTAAGGGGATTCCCTCAGGGGCTTTGACTCCTGAGCAAGGCGTGCCTTAAATGGGCACCATCTCAAAGTCTTCTTTGCGCGCGGCGCACTCTGGACACGTCCAGTTCATGGGCACATCCGCCCATGCAGTTCCGGGTGCAATGCCGTGCTCGGGATCGCCAAGCGCCTCGTCGTAAATCCACCCACAAATCAAACACATCCAAGTCGTGCTCACAGTACCACTTTCTTCCCCCAAAAGGGAGCTGATTCGAGTCAAAGAAGCCACCCCTTGAGCGTCAAAATGTTCACAAGGGTGGCATAGAATGAAGTCCATTGTACAGACCCGATGAGGGCTGTATGCTTGTCAAATGCATTAGCCCATCACGGTCAACTCAGAAACCATGAACGAAGATCTCACCCCAACACCCAATCCCGAAGCGGAAGAGTCTCCTCCCTGTGTATTGGTCTTCAATGCCAATGATCCCTCAGGTGCCGCTGGTTTGGGCGCAGACGTGCTCACCATGTCCTCCATGGGCGTGCACGCCTTGCCCATTGTCACTGGTGCCTACATGAGAGACACAGCGGAGATCTTTGATCACGTGAGTTTTGACGAAGAAGCCGTGGCCGAGCAAGCCCGAGCCGTCTTGGAAGACATTTCTGTCTCGGTGATCAAGGTCGGGTTTTGTGGGAGCCCAGAAAACTTAAGCGTCATTGCCGAGACCAGCACCGACTACGCAGAGGTCCCAGTGATCGCCTACATGCCCAACTTGTCTTGGTGGTCAGAGGAACAAATTGACGCTTACCTTGATGCTTTCAAAGAGTTGATCCTGCCCCAATCCACCTTGCTCATTGGCAATCACAACACGCTTTGGAGATGGCTCTTGCCCGATTGGAGCAGCGACAGAGCACCCGGACCCAGGGACATTGCCAAAGCGGCTTATGAAATGGGCACGCCCTACGTGATGATCACCGGAATCGTTGCACCCGATCAGTTCATTGAGAACGTGCTGGCTTCTCCCAACTCTGTGCTGGTGAGTGAGAAGTTTGAACGCTTTGAGGCGGTTTTCTCAGGCGCTGGCGACACCATGAGCGCTGCCCTTGCGGCCTTGCTGGCCATGGGCACCGACCTTGAGAGCGCCACCCACGAAAGCTTGGCTTATCTCGATCGTGCCTTGGACTCTGGCTACCGACCTGGCATGGGCCATGTCATTGCAGATCGACTTTTTTGGGCACACGATGACGCCGAGGAAGGCGCGCAAACACCTGAAGAAGCAAGCGACACGCAGACCCTCATCAGCGAAGGCTTCTCTTTGCCTGGACACGAAACAAGACACTGAAATTCAACTCCCCTTTTGTCAACTCCCTTCACCACCCCTTTGCCCAAGCACACAGCCATGACAGACCTCAATGAAACCCTTTTCAACCGAGCCAAACAAATCATCCCTGGTGGTGTGAACTCCCCCGTTCGCGCCTTCAAAGCGGTTGGCGGAACGCCTAAATTCATTGACCACGCCAAAGGGGCTTATTTTTGGGACGTCACTCAAAAGCGCTTCATCGATTACATCGGTTCATGGGGTCCCATGATTGTGGGGCACTCACATCCTGAGGTTTTGGAGGCGGTGCAAAAGGCAGCGCTGGAGGGCTTCTCCTACGGTGCGCCCACCTTGCGAGAAATTGAATTGGTTGAAGCACTCATCAAGATCACCCCCTCCATGGAGATGGTGCGCTTGGTGAGCTCGGGCACTGAGGCCGCCATGTCGGCCATTCGTTTGGCCAGAGGTGCCACGGGACGCAACAAACTGATCAAATTTGAAGGTTGCTACCATGGACACGCAGATGCATTGCTGGTCAAAGCGGGCTCTGGCTTGGCCACGTTTGGAAACCCTACGAGTGCAGGCGTTCCTGCAGATGTGGTCAAAGACACGCTCGTCTTGGAGTACAACAACTTGGAGCAATTGGAAGAGGCTTTTGCTTTGCACAAAGACAGCATTGCGTGCGTGATGATCGAACCCATTGCTGGCAACATGAATTTTGTTCGTGCCACACCCGCCTTCGTTCAAAAGTGCCGCGAGCTTTGCACACGCCATGGCGCTTTATTGGTCTTTGATGAGGTCATGAGCGGATGCAGGGTGGCTCTAGGCAGCGCACAAAGCGTTTACGCCAAACTGCTTCCTGGCTTTGAGCCCGACATCACGGTCATGGGCAAAGTCATTGGTGGCGGCATGCCCTTGGCCGCTTTTGGCGGCAAAAAAACCGTGATGGAACAACTCGCCCCCATGGGCCCTGTTTACCAAGCAGGCACTTTGAGTGGCAATCCCGTGGCCACGGCTTGTGGGCTCGCCACCTTGAACATCATCTCTCGCCCAGGCTTTTTTGAGAACTTGAGTCAAAAAACCAAGCGACTCGTCGATGGACTTGAGCGCGTGGCCAAAGCCGCATCGGTTGAATTTTGCGGGGACTCTGAAGGAGGCATGTTTGGCTTTTTCTTGCTACCTGAGTTGCCACACAACTACCCTCAAGTCATGAAGAGCAACAGCGAGCATTTCAATCGATTCTTCCACGGCATGCTTGACGCCGGTGTGTACTTGGCCCCAGCGCTGTATGAGGCTGGCTTTGTGAGCGCGGCCCACACCGATGCAGACATCGATGAGACCGTTGCCCAAGCAGCTGAAGTTTTCAAGACCCTCAAGCACTGAGTCAAGCGTGCTTTAAAAGTTAGATTGGTGCATGCTTGGGAGCTTGCACCTCTTTCTTCAATGCCTGAAATGCCTGACAGACGTCATCACCATGGCAACGCCTTGCTCATCGGCAGCTGCAATCACCTCAGCATCTCTCATGGAGCCTCCCGGTTGAATCACCGCTTTGGCGCCCGATGCAATCACCACATCCAAGCCATCCCTGAAGGGAAAGAACGCATCACTGGCAACCACAGAGCCCACCAAACTCAAGCCAGCCTCTTGGGCTTTGATGCTTGCGATTTTGGCAGAATCGAGTCGACTCATTTGACCCGCTCCAACACCCAAAGTCATGCCACCCGAGCAAAACACAATGGCATTGCTCTTGACGTAAGTGGCCACTCGCCATGCGAACAAGAGATCGCGAATTTGCTCTGGCGTGGGCGCTAATTTGGTCACCACTTTCAATTGAGCTTCATGGATGGGCAAATGGTCCGAAGTCTGCAATAGCAAACCCGATCCAATGCGCTTGAAGTCCCACTGGTTGCGACCCACCGCATCCAAATCGCCTCCATTCAAGACCATGGGGTCGAGCTTGATCTCGAGCACGCGCACATTGGGCTTGGTGGCCAAAACCTGCAAAGCAGCGGGCGTGTATGAAGGCGCCATCAGCACCTCCATGAACTGATTCATCAATTGACGCGCAAGGTCCTCACCCACCTCGCGATTCAAAGCAATGATGCCACCAAAGGCCGAAGTGGGATCGGTTTTGAAGGCCTTTTGATAAGCGTGAAGTGCATCTTGAGCAATGGCCACACCACAAGGGTTGGCGTGCTTGACGATCACACACGCAGGCGCATCAAAGCTCTTGACGCACTCCCAAGCAGCATCTGCATCAGCAATGTTGTTGTAAGAGAGTTCTTTGCCTTGGAGCTGAGTGCTGGTGACCAAAGTGCCACTTTTGGGGTGAAGCTCTTTGTAAAAGGCAGCCTCTTGGTGAGGATTCTCTCCGTAGCGCAAATCTTGAACCTTCACAAAGCACTGGTTCAGTTGAGCAGGGAACTGGGCTTTTTGATCACCCTCTGTGAAGCTGGACAAGTAGTTTGCAATGGCTGCGTCGTATTGAGCGATGCGATTAAACGCCGCCACACTGAGCGCGAAGTGCGTCTTTTGTGAGAGGCTTTGATGGGGTGTGAATTCACTCAAGAAAGCCTCGTACTGAGAGGGATCGGTCAACACCGCCACATCCTTCCAATTTTTGGCTGCGGACCTCACCATCGCAGGCCCTCCGATGTCGATTTGCTCAATGGCGTCTTCCAGCGAACAGTTGGGCTTGGCCACCGTTTGCTCAAAAGGATACAAATTGACCACCAAGATGTCGATGCGCTCAATGCCATGCTCTTTGATGGTTTGCATGTGCAGTGCATCCTCACCCTTGGCCAAGAGTCCTGCATGAACCACGGGATGCAGTGTCTTCACACGACCATCGAGCATTTCAGGAAAATGGGTCAACTCTGAGACCTCTTTGACCGGGATGCCGTGGTCTCTGAGTGCTTTGGCACTTCCGCCCGTGGAGATCAAATTCACGCCACAAGCGGCAAGCGCTTGAGCGAGCTCGATGAGACCCGTTTTATCGGATACAGATAGCAATGCGTTCATAGTAATTTGTGCGCCAAAAGTTTTTTACGTAATGTGTTTCGGTTCAATCCCAACCAAAACGCGGCCTTGGATTGATTGCCATCGGCTTGTTTCATCACAATCTCAAGCAAAGGCTTCTCCACCACAAAGACCAACATCTCATGCAGGTTATCGGGCTCGGTCCCTTTGAGATCGCGAAAGTATGCCTCCATGCTTTGCTTGACAACGTCCTGTATGTTTTTCTTGCTCATTCAACTTCTTCCACTTCTAAAACCTCTTGAACGCTTGGCCATCTCTCCATCTGATGGGCCAACACATCCAAATACGCCTGCACACGCATCAACTGCGCTTTGGGCTCTTCAATCACACACAGACTGGCCCAAAACTCATCCCTTTGGGGGAGACCTTTGGTGTACCAACCAATGTGCTTTCTTGCACTTCTGACTCCAATGAAGCTTCCGTACAAACTGTAGTGCTCCTCCAAATGCTCGAGCAAATGACGTCTGATCTCAACCACCAAGGGAGGGGCCAGACATTGCCCTGTTTGGAGAAAATGATCGATTTCACGAAAAATCCATGGACGCCCTTGAGCGGCACGCCCAACCATCACGGCATCGGCCTGAGTGTGATCCAAGACCGAGCGTGCTTTTTGAGGTGAATCGATGTCTCCATTGGCCACAACGGGAATGGAGACACTTTGTTTAATGGCTTTGATGGTGTCGTACTCGGCAAACCCTTTGTAACCTTGTTCACGCGTGCGGCCATGAAGGGTGAGCATCTGAACGCCCAAAGACTCAGCAGCTTTGGCGATGACTGGTGCATTTTTGTGCGACTGTGCCCATCCGGTTCTCATCTTGAGGGTCACCGGCACTTGCTCGGGTGCGCAAGCATTGACCACAGCTTCAATGATGGACAGCGCCAAAGGCTCATCTTGCATCAACGCAGACCCCGCCCACTTTTGGCACACCTTCTTGGCTGGGCAACCCATGTTGATGTCGATGATTTGCGCGCCACGAGCAATGTTTTCAAGCGCTGCACGGGCCATCTCTGAGGGATCCGTTCCTGCGATCTGAACGGCAATGGGACCCACCTCGCCTTGGTGATCGGCTCGTCTTTGGGTCTTCAAACTCGATTGCAATTGAGGCTTGGAGGTGATCATCTCACTCACCGCGTAGCCTGCACCCAAACTCTTGCACAAACGCCTAAAAGGCCGATCGGTGACCCCCGCCATGGGCGCCACCATCAAAGGCTTGTCTAAGGTGTATTGACCAATGCGCATGAAATGAGAAGGGCGAGAGGAATTAAAAAAAGCGAGGGTCAAGCAAGGGTGACCGAGTCAAACCATGCAAGGATTTTGTTCACCCTCATTGCGCTTGTCAGCATTCATTTGCTGCAAGGTTTTCGGGCATCCTCTTTTCAGTGGAGTGCTGAATTTTATAGCACTTTGAGCGCCCTTCTTGGATTTATTTTTGGGTTGTTTTTGCTTGAGCGAATGGCTTTGCATGGGCTTCATCCCCCCTATACTCTGGGGCTATGGCAGATTGGAGCGCACACCTTTTCGATCCTCAACACATGAGCTCATGGGGCTTGATGGGGTCCCTTGCTTTATTGGCGCTGATTGCTTTTTTATCTGCAACCTTGCTCCCCTTGGGCTCTGAGCCCGCACTGGTTGCGTTTTTGATTTGGCAGCCTGAGTGGTGGATGCCCGCTCTGCTTTTGGCGACCGCGGGCAACAGTGCTGGAGGCCTCCTCAATTGGTGGATGGGCAAAGGCGCGAAATCACAATGGGCAAAGAGAACCTTGCCCATCGAAAACCCTCAGAGCAGGGGTTGGATCTCCAACTGGTGTCACAACACTTTGAGTCTTTTGGGGCCCAAAGGCTTGGTCCTCAGTTGGCTGCCCTTGGTGGGCGACCCGTTGTGCGTGTTGGCCGGATGGCTTGAATGGAACTGGAAGTCCTGCCTGTGGTTCATGGCGTTGGGCAAAGGACTTCGTTATTCTTTTTTGAGTTGGGTCACCCTTGGCTCATTGCCTTGGATGGAAGACTTTGTGCGAAAAGGCATGAATCAATTCTTTTGATTCATGCCCCCCAACGCATCAAAAGCTTACCCTTGAGAGATCAAACGTTGAACAAAAAGTTCATCACGTCTCCGTCTTTGACCACATACTCTTTGCCCTCAGAGCGCATCTTGCCAGCTTCCTTGGCACCTTGCTCTCCTTTGAGGGCGATGAAGTCTTCAAAAGCGATCGTTTGAGCCCTGATGAAACCACGCTCAAAGTCGCCATGGATGACGCCCGCAGCCTGTGGGGCTGTGTCTCCAATGCG
This sequence comes from uncultured Burkholderiales bacterium, assembly GCA_903865035.1. Lineage (GTDB taxonomy): Bacteria > Pseudomonadota > Gammaproteobacteria > Burkholderiales > Burkholderiaceae_C > Limnohabitans. The sequence goes on from CAIPII010000221.1 coordinate 43,745, forward strand.
AATGGTCCAAGCGCGAACTTCCTTGACCCCAGCGGTGAAATACGTCTGAAGCCCCAGGAGCTTGAAGGCTGCTCTGATCAAACGATTGAGTCCAGGCTCATCTTGCCCCATCTCAGACAAAAAGAGTTGTCGGTCTTCCTCGCTCATGTCCGACATCTCGGCCTCCATCTTGGCGCAGATGGCCACCACCGGCGCGTTTTGTGATTTGGCATAGTCTTGCAAACGCTCGAGCAAGGGATTGTTTTCAAACCCATCTTCACTCACATTGCCCACAAACATGGCGGGCTTGGCGGTGATCAAACAAAGGGGCTTGAGGAGCAACCACTCCTCTGGGCTCAATTGGAGTGAGCGAACGGGAAGCCCCTGGTTCAACGCAGTTTGGCATTGGGTCAAAACGGCCAAGAGTTTCACGGCCTCTTTGTCGGTTCCTGATTTGGAGGCTTTGGTGTAGCGTTGAACGCTTTTCTCAACGGTGCTCAAATCGGCCAAGCACAATTCAGTTTGAATCACCTCAATGTCAGAAATCGGATCAACTTTTCCAGCCACATGGATCACGTTGTCATCCTCAAAACAACGAACCA
>CAIPII010000222.1 GCA_903865035.1 uncultured Burkholderiales bacterium
GGGGGCCACAAAGTCAGACAAACACCGATTGGGCTGTCCACGTGGTTTGAAGGTTTGTTGACGCAAGCCATGCCAAGTCAACAAAGGACGATCTCTCTTTTCATCTCGCCATACGACAATGTCCTCACCCTTTGCATTTGCAGGATACAGGCCCACCACAGCTTGTGCTTGAAGCCACTGCCCGCGCACCAATTGCTCGAGCATTGTTTGAGCTTCTTGAAAGAGTTTTGTTGCCTCATGGCCGACCACCTCATCGCTCAGGATCTGGGGATAGGGACCCGCCAAATCCCAGGTCTGAAAAAATGGACCCCAATCGATGAACGGCACCAGTTCAGACAAGTTCTGGTTTTTAAAGACACGAAGCCCCGTGAATTTGGGACGCGTCAACACCTCTCTTGGCCAGTCCAGCTGCAAAGCATTGGCCTGGGCCTGCTCAAAACTCAACAAAGGCGCGCTTTTCTTTTGCGCATGCAACTCCCTCACCCGCGCTTGGTCTTGGGCGTGGGCATCTTTGAAGTTCTCTGTGTCGCTCATCAAACTTTGAGCAACACCCACACTCCTGGAGGCATCGGGCACATAAACCACAGGCCCCTCGTAATGGGGGGCGATTTTGACAGCGGTGTGCACCCTTGACGTGGTCGCTCCACCAATCATGATCGGAATTTGCCGGGCTCGAAAGTACTCATCCTTTTGCATCTCTTTGGCCACCGTTTGCATCTCCTCCAAGCTTGGCGTGATCAAACCCGAAAGACCAATGATGTCGGCACCCTCGTCCTTGGCTTTTTGCAAAATGTCTTGGTAGGGGACCATCACCCCCATGTTGATGACCTCAAAGTTGTTGCATTGAAGCACCACTGTGACGATGTTTTTGCCGATGTCGTGAACATCGCCCTTGACGGTGGCCATGATGATTTTGCCTCTGCTCCTCACCTCCTCACCGAGCGCCTCTTGGGCGGCTTTTTCCGCTTCGATGTAGGGAATGAGTTCAGCCACCGCTTGCTTCATGACACGAGCGCTCTTGACGACTTGGGGCAAAAACATCTTGCCCTCGCCAAACAAGTCACCCACCACACTCATGCCACTCATGAGTGGGCCCTCGATCACACTCAACGCCCTCTTGCCTGCAGCCTTGGCCTCAACGTATGCCTCTTGGGTGTCGGGCACAATGAAGTCATTGAGTCCGTGCACCAGCGCATGAGTCAATCTCTCTTGCACCGACTTGGGATGCTCTGGCGTTCCCCTCCAAAGCAGTTTGGTGCCTTCATCTTTTTTCATGCCCTTGGCCGACTCTGCAATTTCAATGAGTCGCTCAGATGCATCCTCGCGTCGATTGAGCACCACGTCTTCGACCCGCTCTTTGAGCTCGGGCTCCAAATCGTCATAAACACCAATCATTCCCGCATTCACAATGCCCATGTCCATGCCCGCTTTGATGGCATGGTACAAAAAGACCGTGTGTATCGCCTCCCTCACCGGATCGTTGCCCCTGAAGCTAAAGGACACATTGGAGACACCGCCTGAGACCTTGGCTCCTGGTAAATTCGCCTTGATCCAAGCCGTGGCCTCAATGAAATCCACCGCATAATTGTTGTGCTCTTCAATGCCGGTTGCGATGGCAAAAATATTGGGGTCAAAAATGATGTCCTCGCATGCAAAGCCCACGCGGTTGACCAAAATCTCGTAAGCCCTGGCACATATTTGAGTTTTCCTCTCAAAGGTATCGGCCTGCCCCAACTCATCAAAGGCCATCACCACCGTTGCAGCACCGTAGCGTTTGATCAATTTCGCTTGTCGAATGAATTCCTCCTCCCCCTCCTTCATGGAAATGGAGTTGACCACGCCCTTGCCTTGCAAACACCTCAAGCCCGCTTCGATGACCGACCATTTTGAGCTGTCAATCATGACGGGTACGCGTGAGATATCGGGTTCACTGGCCATCAAATTCAAAAATCGCACCATCGCTGCTTCACTGTCAAGCATGGCCTCATCCATGTTCACATCGATGATTTGTGCGCCGTTTTCAACCTGCTGCCTGGCCACTGCCAAGGCCTGCTCAAACTGCCCATTCAAAATCATCTTGGCAAAAACTTTGGAGCCTGTGACATTGGTGCGCTCGCCGATGTTCACAAATCGCGTATCGGGCGTGAACACGAGCGGCTCCAAACCCGCCAATCTGAGAGGCGCAGGTGTTTTTTGGCTTGATTCGGAGTGGACAGGGCCTTGGGGTTGTGTGCGCCCTGGATTGAAATTCGCTGTCATGGTCCTCACCTGTTGCTTGGATTCAGGTGAGCGCAGTTGACATGTGTTGTGTCGACCCCAAGCCTGACCCTGAAAAGTAGGGGCTGCAACGCTCCTTGAGGTGAAGCCTCCATTCTAAATGGAGTTCAGCCTTGAATCAGAAGCCTCGTTGCATTTCTTCAACCTTGCCTGTTCCAAAGAAGCTCAAAGGGAGCCTTCAAGAATTCTGGGTCTTTCTTTGGAGACAAGTCGTGTGATGGCCAACAAATGCTCTGGGGTGGTTCCGCAACATCCTCCCACCAAATTCACCAGACCTTCTTGGGCAAACTCATGCAACAAGCGGCTCGTGACCTCGGGTGTTTCATCAAAACCCGTTTCACTCATTGGATTGGGCAGGCCTGCATTGGGGTAGCAACTGATGAAGGTGTCTGAGGCAACTCTGGCAAGCTCTTGCAAATAAGGTCTCATGAGCGCTGCGCCCAAAGCGCAGTTGAGCCCCACAGCCAGTGGCTTTGCGTGCCTCACGCTGTACCAAAAGGCACTCACCGTTTGACCTGACAAAATCCGCCCAGACGCATCTGTCACCGTTCCACTGATGATCAAGGGCAAGCGCACGCCAGCTTGAGACTGAAACTCCTCGAGTGCAAACAATGCGGCCTTGGCATTCAAGGTGTCAAAGATGGTCTCCAATATGAAGCCCTCAACCCCACCCTCATACAAGGCTTTGATTTGCTCTGCATAAGACAGCCTCAACTGTTCAAAATCGATGTTTCTCGCACCCGGATCGCTCACATCGGGACTGATGCTGGCGGTTTTGGGGGTGGGCCCCAATGCACCAAAGGCAAAGCGCTCATGTCCAGGAGAACTCATTTTCTTGGCCGCCTTGAGGGCCAACTGGGCTGAGCACACGTTCATCTCGTAGGCCTGATCTGCCAGTCCGTAATCTTCTTGCGCAATTCGAGTTGCACCAAAGGTATTCGTTTGGATCAAGTCCACGCCGCTTGCCAAATACGACTCATGGATATCGGAGATGACATCGGGGCGCGTCAAGCTGAGCAACTCGTTGTTGCCCCTGACACTTTGAGTCAGATCCTTGAACCTCTCTCCTCTGAATTGAGCTTCACTCAAATTCAATCGCTGAATCATGGTGCCCATGGCACCATCCAAAAAGACGATTCGCTCATTGAACGTGTCCACCAAACCTTGGCCCCTCGAGTAAGCCACACTTTGGGTCTCGCAGACCTGGGCACTGGGTTGGGCAACTTGTGAAGGGTTCATGGTGGAATGAGGGGTGTGGTCGGTCAAAGTAAAGTTTTTCACTCAAGTTGGATTGAGCACCTGGTATTAGAGTATTTTAGTTCACATTTCATGAGGGCTTGGGCGTTGTTTGTACCGCTTCTTCAGAGCCGGATCATCCTGTTTTTTACCAAAAAAAGTTATAATTTCCAACCCTTTAAGGATTATTCACATGTCATCAAACGATACCTCCAACACCACCAATCAAACCGATGTGGTTGAGTCCATTGTCCATCACATGCCTGTCATTTTGCCGGTTGGCGGCGCCATTTTGATTTTCTTGCTTGCTTTCATCGCGGTCACCATGGCCTGATATTCCCAGACTCTGGGCCCTGGGAGGCTTTCGCCCCCCTTGCGCCCTTGGGCTGATTTAAAACTCAGGGTTGGTATGGGTTTTATACCCTTGACGTCACTGTTTTGTCACAGTACCCTGAACCCCCCTATCTTTTTGATGACGGTGCTTGGAATAGGCTTTTGCTCCCTATCCATGCCCTGATGTTGAGTTCATTAAGGCCAAGGCTCGTGGGTTGTACCCCTTTGCCATGACCTTAATCAATTTGACCAGGAGATCACCATGAATGCACCCACACCACAAGGATTGGGATTGAACCCCCCTTCCTTTGTCAAGAACGCCAAGCTTGTTGCTTGGGTCTCTGAAATGGTTGCCTTGTGCAAACCCGACCACGTCGTTTGGTGCGACGGCAGCGATCAAGAGTATGCACAACTGTGTGACTTGTTGGTCAATGCAGGCACGTTCAAAAGGCTCAACCCCGTCAAGCGTCCCAACTCCTTTCTCGCCTTATCTGACCCCAATGATGTGGCGCGTGTTGAGGACCGCACCTTCATTTGCTCCAAAGACAAAAACGCAGCGGGTCCCACCAACAATTGGGTAGACCCCGATGAAATGCGCAAAACACTGCACCCGCTCTTTGATGGCTCCATGAAAGGCAGAACCATGTATGTGGTTCCTTTCTCCATGGGACCTCTGGGCAGCCCCATTGCTCACATTGGTGTTGAGCTCTCCGACAGCGCCTACGTGGCAGTGAACATGCGCATCATGACCCGCATGGGTCGCGCGGTTTATGATGTGCTGGGCACAGACGGTGAATTCGTTCCCTGTATTCACACCGTTGGGGCTCCCTTGCAAGCCGGGCAAAAAGACAGCGCATGGCCTTGCAACACCACCAAATACATTGTTCATTACCCCGAGACTCGTGAAATTTGGTCCTTTGGTTCGGGCTACGGTGGCAACGCCCTCTTGGGTAAAAAATGCTTTGCCCTTCGCATCGCCTCCAACATGGGCCGCGATGAAGGCTGGCTTGCAGAGCACATGCTCATCTTGGGCGTGACCTCTCCCAAGGGCAAGAAATACCACGTCGCAGCGGCCTTCCCCAGCGCTTGCGGAAAAACCAATTTCGCCATGTTGATTCCACCCAAAGGCTTTGATGGCTGGAGTGTCACCACCATTGGTGACGACATTGCCTGGATCAAGCCCGGTGCTGACGGCAAACTCTACGCGATCAATCCTGAGGCGGGTTACTTCGGCGTTGCTCCTGGCACCAACACACTCACCAACCCCAACTGCATGTCCAGTTTGGGCAAAGATGTGATTTTCACCAACGTCGCTTTGACCGATGATGGGGACGTGTGGTGGGAAGGCATGGGCCAAGCGCCTGAGCATTGCATCGACTGGCAAGGCAAACCTTGGTCGCCCAGCATTGCCAAAGAGACAGGCGCCAAAGCGGCACACCCCAATGCGCGCTTCACAGTGGCAGCCACCAACAACCCCGCCATCGATCCCGCCTGGGATGACCCCAAAGGTGTTGCCATCGATGCATTCATCTTCGGTGGCCGTCGCTCCAACACCGTTCCCTTGGTGACCGAAGCCAGAAACTGGGTTGAGGGCGTCTACATGGCAGCCACCATGGGTTCCGAGACCACGGCCGCTGCCACAGGTGCACAAGGCGTGGTTCGCCGCGATCCCTTTGCGATGTTGCCTTTCACCGGCTACAACATGAGTGACTATTTCCAACACTGGCTCAACTTGGGCGAGTCACTTGCGAAAAAGGGCGCAACACTGCCCAAAATTTACACCACCAACTGGTTCCAAAAGGGCGCAGATGGCAAATTTGTGTGGCCCGGCTACGGTGAAAACATGCGTGTTCTCAAGTGGATCATCGATCGCATTGAGAACAGCGCCAAGGGACACGAACACGCATTCGGTGTGAGCCCATCCTATGAAGAAATCAACTGGACAGGACTTGAGTTCTCAAGCGATGTGTTCGCTCAAATCACCAAAATCGACCCCAGCGATTGGAAGTCTGAGTTGAATTTGCACAAAGAGCTGTTCTCCCAACTCTCCTACCACTTGCCCAGCGAATTGGCGCAAGTCCAATCCCAGTTGGCCACACGTTTGGGCGCAGCCTAAAGGCCTTGGCCACCCTTGCCAAGAGGGTTGGCCGTGAAGGCTCGCTTGAGCAACCCCTCAATGACAAACCCCTTGTGCGCTCAAAGCTCACAAGGGGTTTTGTTTTGAAGCTCTTCAAAAGAGCCGAGCTTGCTCAGGCTTGTGATTTGAGCATCGCGCACTTGAGCTCAGACATCAATCTGGGATCTTGTTTGGCCAATTCCCACATCTGTTGATCTTCTTGATCGCGTTTGATGGAAACAATCCATGACGCAAACGATTGACCCACTTTGTGAACAACGCCCTTGATGGGTGTGATGGCCAAGACCAGCAAACAAAACGCAAAGGTCCAAAAACAAATCCAAGCCAACATCAAATGGCCCTCGGTCCATGTGTCAATCACCTGGTTGGCAACGACCAACAAAGCGGAAAACGCGGCCGTCAACAAAAGCACAACCATGCTTCTGCCACTGCTCTCGGCTGTGCTGTTGACACCCTTGAAACCATCCATCATGGTCTCGAAACGATTCACGCCTGGGTGAGATTTGATAAAACCAGGATTCACAAAGGTACTCATGGTTACTTCCTTTCAATATTTCTCAGCAAAATGTGCTGCATGTGGCTATATTAGGGTTTTACCTAGTGTTATTCAACTTTATATTGGTGATGTATACTATTCACAATGGTGATGCCGCTTGCACAATCGATCAATTTTCGAACCCTAGACCTCAATTTGTTGCGTGTCTTTGATGCCATCATGGCTGAACAGAGTTTGACGCGTGCCGCGCTCACGCTCTCTCTCACCCAACCGGCTGTGAGCAACGCACTTCGAAGACTCAGAGAGCATTTGGGGGACGACTTGCTGGTGCGAGAGGGTCAAAAACTCGTCCCCACGGCCCTTGCCAAAGCCCTTTGGCCAAGCGTGAGAGATGCTTTGAGCGGTTTGGAGCTGGCTTTGTCGCCTGAGGAGTTCGAGCCGCATTCAAGCTGGACCTCTTTTGTGCTCACCATGTCTGATGCAACCTCTGCCGAGCTCATTCCAAGTCTGTCCAAGATTTTCGAGCAAGACGCGCCTAACGCCTCCCTTCGGGTCATTCCCTTGACCACGCGAGATCCGCGCGCGCTTTTGTTGGATGCACAGGCTGATTTTGCCGTGGGTTACTTCCCCGCTGTTTTGGCCGATTTGAGTGCACAAACCCACTCCGATGAGCCCATTCGCTTTGAACATTTGCGCTTGTTTGAAGGGGAATACGTGTGTGTCATGCGCAAAGATCACCCCTTGAGCCACAAGCCCCTGACACTCGAGGGCTTTTGCTCGGCACGTCAAATGCTCGTAAGCTATTCAGGTCGCCCATTTGGATTCGTGGATGAGGCGCTCGCGTCCCTCGGGCGAAAACGGCGCGTGGTCGTGACCGTGAATCAATTTGCAACGGCCGGTCGTGTGGTTTTGAGCACAGACCTCATCACCGTGTTGCCAAGACACTTTGTGCAAGTCGCGGGCCTTCAAGACGAGGTTTGTGTGATGGACTTGCCCATCAAACTGCCACCCGTTCACATCGATCTCTTGTGGCTCAAACCCAAAGGTGCGAGCGCCAGACACTTGTGGCTCAAAGAGACCCTCATGCGAGCATCGCGCGAGATGCTCGCACTCAATCGCTCCAATTAACCCATTGCACTTGGGGTCTGAGCGACTGGCTTACCCCTTGACTTGCTTTTTTTGCGGACATTTTTCTTCTCCGCTGGCCAAGCCACCGCTGGCAAATGGGCCAAACTCAGCTCAGGCACAAAACTCTCAATCACCCCTCCACCCAAACACACCTCGCCCTCGTACAAGACCACCGATTGACCTGGTGTCACCGCCCACTGCGGCTCTTCAAAGCGAAGCGCAACACGCCCACACTCGCTGGAGACCACTTGCACACTTGCATCTTGCTGACGGTAGCGGGTTTTCGCACTGAGACCATGTGCACCAACCGATGGAGGGTGACCACTCACCCACGACAAATCAAAGGCCTGCAACTCTTGCGACAAAAGGGCTGGGTGATCGTGTCCTTGAACCGCCACGAGTTGATTGGACGCCATGTCTTTGTAGGCCACAAACCAAGGCTCATGATCTCCCACCGTGTCCTCGCCTGAGGCTTTTTTCACGCCCCCAATGCCCAAGCCTTGACGCTGACCCAAGGTGTAAAAACTCAAGCCCACGTGCTTGCCAATCACTTGCCCCGCCTCATCTCGAATGGGTCCTGGCTCTTGGGAAATGTAGCGATTCAAAAACTCACGAAAAGGTCTTTCACCAATGAAACAAATGCCCGTCGAATCTTTCTTCCTTGCATTGGGCAGTCCAATGTCCAAGGCCAATTGACGCAACGCCGTTTTTTTAAGTTCGCCCACAGGAAACCACGTTTTGCTCAACTGCGCTTGGTTCAATCGATGCAAAAAATAACTCTGGTCTTTGCTGTCATCAACACCTTTGAGCAATTGCATGTCCTCTCCCACGCGCTGTACCCTGGCGTAATGACCCGTTGCAATGTGCTCGGCCCCGAGTCGCATCGCATGATCCAAAAAGGCCTTGAACTTGATCTCTGCGTTGCACAAGATATCTGGATTGGGCGTTCTGCCCGCTTGGTACTCGCTCAAAAAGGAAGCAAACACGCGATCCTTGTATTCGGCTGCAAAGTTCACAAACTCCAAGTCGATGCCAATCACATCGGCCACAGCCGCTGCATCCACAAAATCTTGGTTGGATGAGCAGTATTCGCTGTCGTCATCGTCCTCCCAATTTTTCATGAAAATACCCACCACCTCGTGACCCTCTTGTTTCAAGAGCCACGCCGCGACCGCCGAGTCCACTCCACCACTCAGACCCACCACAACGCGCTCTTTGGTTTTCACAAGAAGTCCTCAACTCTCAATTGGCAAATGCAGGGATGCCCGTCATGGCTCGACCCAAAATCAAGGCGTGTACGTCGTGGGTGCCCTCGTACGTATTGACCACTTCCAAGTTCACCAAATGTCTTGCAACGCCATACTCATCGCTGATGCCATTGCCACCGAGCATGTCGCGCGCCATGCGCGCCACATCCAAAGCTTTGCCGCAAGAGTTGCGCTTCAAGATGGAGGTGATCTCCACCGAGTCGGTGCCCTCTTCTTTCATTCGACCCAACCTCAAACAACCCAAAAGCCCCAATGAAATCTCGGTTTGCATATCGGCCAACTTTTTTTGAATGAGTTGGTTGGCTGCGAGTGGGCGTCCAAATTGTTTCCTGTCCAATGTGTATTGGCGGGCGGTGGTCCAACAAAACTCAGCCGCGCCCAGTGTGCCCCAAGCAATGCCGTAGCGCGCGCTGTTCAAACACGTGAAGGGGCCCTTCAAGCCTTGGACCGTGGGAAAGGCATTTTCCTCTGGCACGAACACTTGGTCCATCACAATCTCTCCAGTGATGGAGGCCCTCAAGCCGACTTTGCCGTGGATGGCCGGTGCACTCAAGCCCTTCATGCCTTTTTCCAAAATGAATCCTCGAATCGGACCCACGGCACCATCCTCTGTCACCTCTTTGGCCCACACCACAAACACATCGGCAATGGGACTGTTAGAGATCCACATCTTGCTGCCCCTCACCGAGTATCCACCAGGAACTTTTTGTGCACGTGTGATCATGCCTGCAGGATCAGAGCCGTGATCGGGCTCGGTCAAACCAAAACAACCAATCCACTCTCCAGTGGCGAGCTTGGGCAAATACTTTTGCTTTTGTGCCTCAGTGCCAAACTCAAAGATGGGCAGCATGACCAAAGAGGACTGCACACTCATCATGCTGCGATAGCCCGAGTCAACACGCTCGACCTCTCTGGCAATGAGCCCATAGTTCACATAACCCAAACCTGGCCCTCCGTATTGAGCGGGGATGGTTGGCCCAAGAAGACCCAACTCACCCATTTCTCTGAAAATGTGTGGATCGGTTTTCTCATTGCGAAAGGCATCTTGAACACGGGGGGCCAGTTTCTTTTGCGCATATTCTGCCGCTGCAACTTGAATCATCCGCTCTTCTTCGCTGAGCTGATGTTGAATCAAAAAAGGATCTTCCCATTGAAATGAAACTCGGCTCATGGTGTCTTCTCTCTAAGTTGTGATTTGTTTTTTTTCAGCTCTGCAAAGTCTGCGTGAACTTGTTCAGACAATAGTCTATGCGAGTTGTCGCACACTCGCTCGGGATGCTTTTTTTAAGCCCTCTTTTTTCTTGCTCTCAAGCCTTCTTTCCTTGGAGCCTCGTGTGGGCTTGGTCTTGACCCTTATTTTAGGCTCGATCAAAGCTTGCTCAATCAAAGCGTGCAATTTTGAATACGCCTCTAACCGATTCATCTCTTGACTCCTGGAGCTCTGTGTCTTCATGACGAGCACCCCCTCTTGCGTGATGTTGGCCAAGGGGTTGGCGAGCAAGCGTTTTTTTACACCTGCAGGCAAGCTCGAGCTCAAGACATCAAACCGCAAGTGAATGGCGCTTGAGGTTTTGTTCACGTGCTGTCCCCCAGGCCCTTGAGACCTGATGGCGGAGATCTTGATCTCTGACTCTTTGATGAAGGGCAAGGGTTTGGCCATCTTTTTCTGCTTCAAATCTTCTATTGCGGTGTAAACTGGAACTCAATACACAATTAGGATCACATCATGGCCAAAGGTCAAGCCAAATCGAACAAAGAGCAAAAAAAGCCCAAAAAAGACCTGAGTCTCGCAACCGAGAAACCCAAGTTGCTCGAGCCCACACGAACCATGCTCTCAACGGTCATCATCCCCAAAGGCAAAATCAAAAAATAATTGCACAAGGTGATGCCTTGGCTCACCGCGTCTCTTGTCCATCGTGTCCATTTGGCAAAAACCCATCTCTGTTGACATCCTCACGCGCTCTCACCTCAAGACCGCTGTGAATCACCTTGGCATTGTCTTTACCGAAGTGGGTGAAGACACGATTTGCGCCAAGATGCCGGTCAATGCCCAAACCCATCAACCCTTTGGCTTGCTGCACGGGGGCTTGAACGTGGTGTTGGCTGAAACACTGGGATCTTGCGGTGCGTATTACGCTTGTCCCAGTGGGTTTCACACGGTGGGCCTTGAAGTCAATGCCAACCACTTGCGGGGCGTGCGTGATGGATGGGTGCATGGCACCACCAAAGCCTTTCACATCGGACAGAGCACACACGTGTGGTCCATTGAGATCGTCGATGACCAAGGACGCATGAGCTGCATTTCTCGCATCACCATGCTGATCTTGAAAGACAAGAACTAGAGCCTAGACCACCAAGGCTTCAGCCTGAGCTCAGGTCTGAGCCACTGGCTTTGAGCCTCTCGCTTTTCCAAAATACATCTGGCACATGGTGGTGTGCATTGAAGACGCGGGCCAATACGAACATCAAATCGCTCAAGCGATTCAAGTATTGAAGTGCCAAGGACCCCACGCCCTCTTCTTTTGAGAGTGCGACCAAGTGCCGCTCAGCTCGCCTGGCCACGGTGCGCACCACGTGTGCCAAGGCGCTGGCACGAGAACCACCTGGCAAGATGAATTCCCTCAAGCTCTCAAGCGTGTCGTTGTAGCGAGCGATCGCCTCGTCGAGTCGAATGACCGCCGTCTCCTTCAATATGTCCATGCCAGGCAAGGCCAATTCGCCGCCCAAATCAAACAAATCGTGTTGGATCAAAGAGAGCAATTCTTGGTGCTCTTGCGCCAAGGACTCACAGCGCAACAGGCCCAAGAAGGAGTTCAACTCGTCGAGCTCTCCCATGCACTCCACCCTCAGGTGGTTTTTGGGCACGCGGGTTTGATTGGCCAATCCCGTTTCGCCCTGATCCCCTGTGCGGGTGACGATGCTAGTCAGTCTTTGTCCCAATGCGTGACTCCTGTTTTTGGGTTGTTGCGGTGCACTTTGTGTTCAGGCCTCGCCCACACTTTTTTTCAGCTTGTCAATGAGCCCATTGATTTCATCCAAGGATCCAAAGTGAATGGCCAATTCGCCCATCTCCTCGAATCGACCGCCTCTTTTGACGCGTTTTTTGACGCGTACCTCAACTTGGGCCAGCAAAAGGTCTGAGAGTTCTTCTTCCACGCGCTTGATATCTCGCGATTTTTCTTTTTGCGGCTTGGCTGCAACCAGTTGAAACTCTGCGCCGATTTTTTTAACCAGTCGCTCGGCCTCTCGCACCGACATGTGCTTGGCAGCAATTTGATGAGCTGTGGTGATTTGTGTGGCCGCCTCAAGGCTCAAGAGCGCTCGGGCATGACCCATGTCAATGTCCCCCGCCATCAAGAGCATCTGAACGGGTTCCGCCAAATTCAAGAGCCTCAGCAAGTTGCTCGCCGCACTCCTTGAGCGCCCAACCGCTTGAGCGGCTTCCTCGTGCGTGAGGCCAAACTCCTTGACCAAACGCTGCAAACCTTGTGCTTCTTCCAATGGGTTGAGGTCCTCACGCTGAATGTTCTCAATCAGCGCCATGGCCGCAGCCGCTTCATCGGGCACGTCTCGCACCAAGACCGGTACTTGCGTCAAACCTGCGAGTTTGGAGGCCCTGAATCGCCTCTCTCCCGCAATGATTTCATAGCGCTGGGGCTCACTGCCCGTTTGTGCCAAAGGCCTCACCAAAATCGGCTGCATCACGCCTTGGACCTTGATGCTCTCGGCCAATTCGTAAAGCGCGCCCTCGTCCATGCGCGTTCTGGGTTGATAGACCCCTGGCACCAAGGCGCTCAAATCCAAGCGACTGGGTTGATCCACACCGGCACTGTTCTCTTGGTTTTGTGGTGCACTTGGGCCCAACAAAGACTCCAGACCCCGACCCAATCTCATTTGTTTTTTAGTAGCCATGCTTTGATTCAAATTTCCGAAAAACCGTATTTTTACAAACTAAAGTATTATTAAAGTGCTATTTCAATTGACCGATTCGCTCAATCATTTCCTGAGCGAACGCCAAGAAGGCTTGACTGCCTTTGGCTTGTGGGTCGTAGACGACGCCTGGCAAACCAAAACTGGGAGCCTCTGCCAAACGCACGTTTCTGGGGATCACGGTATTGAAGACTTTCTCGGCAAAGTGTGCCTTCAATTGATCGCTCACCTGAACTTGCAAGCTCACACGAGGATCAAACATCACGCGCAACAAGCCAATGATTTTCAAAGACCGGTTCAAGTTCGCATGAACTTGCTTGATGGTGTTGACCAAATCGGTCAAGCCCTCCAGCGCAAAATACTCACACTGCATGGGCACGATCACACCATTGGCGCTGCACAAACCATTGAGCGTCAACAACGAGAGCGATGGCGGGCAATCGATCAACACAAAGTCGTATGAAGAGGCAACCAACGCCAAGGCTTCTTTGAGGCGTTTTTCTCGGCGATCCTGGTTCACCAACTCAACCTCAGCGCCCGCGAGCTCTCGGCTGGCACCAATCAAATCGTAGGTTGCATGCTTGGCGTTGCGATCACCCCAATTGCTTTTCACCGCCGCTTGAGAAATGGTTGCAGTTTCCAAGAGGACCTCGTACACACTCAACTCAAGCTGACGCTTGTCCACCCCTGAACCCATGGTGGCGTTTCCCTGCGGGTCCAAATCGACCATCAAGACCCGCCGACCCAAGGCGGCCAAACCGGCGCACAGATTCACCGTCGTTGTGGTCTTACCCACACCACCTTTTTGATTTGCAACACAAAATATGTGAGCCATGGCCCTCTTTCTGACTAAATGAACACATCAAGCGACAAAACCCTCAAGGGACTTGTGACCGAAGAAAGGGATTGAGTTTAACGGCAACTGAGGCCGAAGAGAGGACTTTTTACACTTTCTTTTTGGATGGGTTTCACGTGAAACACCCCCTCCATCAAACGCCAACGCCCTCAGACCCCAAACTCACGGCTTGATCCAGGCCAAACACCTTTGCGCATCCAAAAAAGGAACTTGGATTGGTTCCACGTGAAACACATTCAAGTCCTTGGGTAAAGCGTCCAGCTCTTCAGGTGTCAACTTTGCCTTCATCGCCATCCAAACGCCTCCTTCTGACAAGAAGGCTCGGGTGAGGTCGGTGAAGTCTTTCAACGAAGCAAAGGCCCTGGAACAAATGAGCTCATGGGTGTCGCTCAAGGTTTCAACGCGAGAGTGCAAAGGGGTCAAGTTGGCGAGCCCCAAAGCCAAGACGACTTGTTGAATGAAAGCAATTTTCTTTTGAACGGCATCCACGCAAGTGACGTTCACTTGCGGACACATGATTGAAAAAACAACCGCAGGGATGCCCGCCCCAGTCCCCACATCAAGCACACTCGCCAACTCAGGTCTCGCCTTGAGCATGGGGCCAATCACAGCCAATGCATCCAAAAGGTGCAACACCACCACATCTTTGGGCGTGGTGATGGCTGTCAAGTTGTACACACGGTTCCACTTTAGCATGAGCCGGGCATACTCCATCAAGCTTGATCGTTGTGCCTCGGTGCTCTCAAGGTCCAAGCCCTCTAGGCCTTGGACCAACAACTCCTCTGCCTCTTGCCACAAAGACGCATGGCTCATGTTGAAGCAATCACGCTGGCCTCAACCGGTTCGGACTCTTCGCTGGGTGCAAAGCCCTTGTGACGACTTCTTTTGAGGTGAATGAGAAGAAGAGAAATGGCTGCTGGCGTGATGCCTGAAATTCTGGAGGCTTGACCCAAGGTTTGGGGCTTGAACTGTTGCAGCTTTTGTCTGACCTCGATGCTCAACGCACCAATTTGCATGAAATCCATGTCTTGTGGCAACAGCATGTTCTCAAAATGCTCGGCCCTGAGGACCTCATCCTTTTGGCGCTCAATGTAGCCTGAGTACTTGGCGTTGATCTCGAGCTGCTCAATCACTTGATGGCGCAACACCTCTGACATGCTTTGAATCGTTGGGTCTTCAAGTCGGGCTGGATCCATGGAAATCAAAGCAGCGTAATCCACGCCAGGCCTTCTCAGCAAATCGGCCAAGGTGTACTCTCGCTCAATTTTCTGACCCAAAACCCGTTCTGCCGCTTCAACACTCAAATTTTTAGGATTGACCCAAAGTGACTTCAGTCTTTGTGTTTCACGTGAAACAGCTTCTTGCTTGGTTTGGAAGGCACGCCACTGCGCCTCTCCCACCAGACCCATTTGGTGTGCGACCTCGGTGAGGCGCAAATCGGCGTTGTCTTCGCGAAGCTGTAAGCGATACTCGGCTCTGGACGTGAACATTCGGTAGGGCTCCGTGACCCCTTTGGTGATCAAGTCATCGACCAAAACGCCAAGGTAAGCCTGGTCTCTGGCGGGCAACCAAGGGCCTTGCTCCTTGACACGAAGGGCGGCATTGATCCCGGCAAAAAGCCCTTGGGCTGCGGCTTCTTCGTAACCTGTGGTGCCATTGATTTGCCCCGCAAAAAAGAGCCCCTCGATGGAGCGCGTCTCAAAATTGGATCGCAACTCTCTGGGATCAAAGAAGTCGTATTCGATGGCGTAACCTGGTCGCAAGATGTGCGCGTTCTCAAGGCCCACCATGGAGCGAACCAAGTCATACTGAATGTCAAAAGGCAAACTCGTGCTGATGCCGTTGGGGTAAAACTCGTGGGTGGTGAGACCCTCGGGTTCCAAGAAAATTTGATGGCTATCTTTGTCAGCAAAACGATTGATTTTGTCTTCAACACTGGGGCAATACCTGGGACCAACGCCTTCAATTTTTCCTGTGAACATGGGGCTTCGATCAAACCCAGACCGAATGATGTCGTGTGTCTTGGCGTTGGTGTGGGTGATCCAACAAGACACTTGCTTGGGGTGCTCAATGTCGTGTCCCATGAAACTGAACACCGGCACCTTTTCACCCTGACCACCCGGCATGCCATCTCCTGGCTGCTCGGTGCATTTTGAAAAGTCAATGGTTCTGCCGTCCAAGCGCGGTGGTGTGCCCGTTTTCAATCGCTTTTGAGGAAGCTTCAACTCCTTGAGTCTGGCGCTCAAGCGCAGGGCAGGTGGATCTCCCGCACGTCCAGCAGAGTAATTGTTCAACCCCACATGGATCTTGCCGTCCAAAAATGTTCCTGCTGTCAAAACAACCGTTTGGGCAGAGAACTCAATGCCGGCCTGAGTCACGACACCACAAACCCGGTCCCCTTGAAGCACCAAATCTTCCGCAGACTGCTGAAACAAAAATAGATTCTCTTGGTTTTCCAGGCGTCGACGGATGGCCGCCTTGTAGAGCACCCGATCCGCTTGTGCTCTTGTGGCACGAACCGCAGGCCCTTTTGAACCATTCAAAATTCGAAACTGAATGCCCCCTTCATCGGTTGCAATCGCCATGGCACCCCCCATGGCGTCAATTTCTTTGACCAAATGTCCTTTGCCAATTCCACCAATGGAGGGGTTGCAACTCATTTGCCCCAATGTTTCAATGTTGTGGGTTAGTAATAAAGTAGTACAGCCCATGCGCGCGCTGGCCAATGCGGCCTCTGTGCCGGCGTGACCCCCGCCGATCACAATGACATCGAATTTTTTAGGATAAAGCATAATGAAAACCAGTCCTTAAACGTCAAAGACAAGCACCGTTGTCCAACGAAGGGCAAAAAGCAAGCGGTCTGTTTTGAGCGCCTGTATGGGCTCAAAAGTATTTGATTTAAAACTCAATTCTACCTTTTCAAGGGTTTTTGGGAAACCATTGGAACGCATGCCCTTGAGATCAAAGCAACATACAATGATTGAGCAAACTAATCGTTCGACATCCAACTCTCATCCATGAACAACTCACGAATTGAAATCACTGGCTATGGATTCGTCACCCCACTGGGCAATGAA
The DNA here is from genome assembly GCA_903865035.1 of uncultured Burkholderiales bacterium. GTDB lineage: Bacteria > Pseudomonadota > Gammaproteobacteria > Burkholderiales > Burkholderiaceae_C > Limnohabitans. The sequence goes on from CAIPII010000222.1 coordinate 16,739, forward strand.
GAGAAAGAGTTCGATGAGCGCGTTTTCAATGGCGTCTCAGCCATTGAGTCAAAGCGATATGAGTTGCCCAACCAAGACAGCTTTGAAGCAGCCGTGGCCATGTGCAACGTGGACGCAGAGCGGTTCATGGCTCCATCAAAGCTGCCTTCAGACCGGGCAACCACACTCGCCATGATGAGCGTGGTGCGTGCGATTGAAAACGCCAAATTGGATTTAGAAAACATCGACCACGACCGCCTGGGCGTTTACTGGGGCTCAGGCATGGGAGGGGCATCAACGTTTGACACAACGTGTGAACAACTCTACGCCCAACAAAAGAGAATTCGACCCACCTCAGTGATCACGAGCATGCCAAGCACAGCAGCATCAGAGATCGCGTTGCACGTCAAGGCACAAGGTGCATGCATCAC
>CAIPII010000223.1 GCA_903865035.1 uncultured Burkholderiales bacterium
AAAGTTTGTGCGTCCACGCCAGCGAGCATGGCCAAAATCACAGCAGCTGCAAAGAAGGGAAAAGCCTCAAATGAGTTCATCTGCGCTGCATTGGCCCGCGCACGGTGGCCCGTGAGCTTGGACTCCCATTGCCTGGGATTGTTGTTGTCGTAATTGGGGAACTTCCATTTGGCCACGCTCACAGCCAAAAGAGGCAACAAACCAGCAATGAAGACACACAAATATGCAATTTTCACCATTCACTCCAATTCATGAAAAAAATCGAGTTTTAGCAACCAGCGATGCAGTTAGATCGAAATCGAACACTGTATCTTATAAAAGTTCTTGAACCGCTTGTGCCAAATCCAGATCCTTTTGACTCACGCCACCCAGATCATGGGTATAAAGACGCATGTGCACCTTGGAGTAAACATTGCTCCAAGCGGGGTGATGATCCATGGACTCTGCCACTTGGGCCACTCGGGTCATGAAAGCAAAGGCTTCTTGGAAGTCATTGAATTGAAATTCACGCTCCAAGGCCAAGCCATCCTCTTCCAAAACCCAGCCCTTTAATGTGGGCAATGCAAGTGCTATTTCGCTGGGACTGAGCAACTGATTTGAGTGCATGAGCTCAATCGGCCTCGATACCCTTGAGGCGAATCACTCGACCCCATCTGGGATAATCTTTTTCAACAATGGAGGCCAACTCCTGAGGGGTAGAGCTTGCAGCATCGAGACCCGCTTTGGTCAAAAGATCTTTGACGTCAGGCATCTTCAAAACGGCAACCACCTCTTTGTTGAGACGCTCGACCGTGGCCACAGGGGTTTTTGAAGGATAGAAAAACGCATACCAAAGGTCAACATCAATGTCTTTGAATCCCAACTCGGCAAAGGTGGGAACGTTGGGAGCAATTGGGTGACGCTTTGAACTACCCACGGCCAAAGCATTGAGTTTTCCAGAGGCCACAAAAGACTGGGCCACATGCACGGGTAAAAATCCAACATTGATCTCACCCGCCAACAAGTCTTGTGTATAACCAGCCGTTCCTTTGTAGGGCACGTGCAGCAAATTGGTGTGTGTCTCCAACTTCAACAATTCCATGGCCATGTGGTGAGGCGTACCCACTCCAGGAGAGCCAAAGTTGATGCTGTCGGGCTTGGCGGTTGAAATTCGAACCAAGTCTTGAACGGTTTTGATGCCCGTCTTGGGGTTCGCAACCAACATGAGTGTGCCCCACGCGGTCATCGATACGGGGGCAAAATCTTTGACCGGATTAAAAGGCACGTTTTTGTACAACTGTGCGGCAATCAACATCGTGTTGGCACCCATCAGGATGGTGTTTCCATCAGGATTTGATTTGGCCACCATGTCCGCGCCAATGTTGCCACTTGCGCCTGGAGAGTTTTGAACCACAACGGGCACGCCCATGCGCTCGCTCAAATGAGGTGAAATGGCTCGAGCAATGGTATCCATTCCAGTGCCTGGTGTGAAGGGCACGATGATCTTGATGCTGTTGTTGGACTGTGCATCAACGCTTGCAGACATGATCAGAGCTGCCGAGCACAGCGCCAAAGTTCGAGCGACGTGTTGAGCGTTTTGTGCCCACTGGGAAATATTGAAATTGAGCTTGAACATATTGGGGAGTAATGACGATGAGGTGAAGGAAATCAAGCAATGAGCGCAAAACGCTTTGAATCAAAGCTCAAAGGGGTTATTTTAATCGTTTGTCCCCATGGACGCTTTCACACCCCAACTCTCATAGGGGTAATGCCCGGACCACGCCGAGGTTTGACCATTTGAACGTTCAAAATTTATTGGCAATTCCAACACCTCGCCTAGGATAAACCCCTACACCGATTCAATCAAGGGCAAGCCCGTAGACATTGCTCAAAGTCTTCATGCTAAGCTGAAAAATCAAACAGATCTGAACGGTTCATGACACAAGAGACGATACTAGAGACACATCAACTGATCAAAGAGTTCAAAGGCTTTGTTGCGGTCAATCAAGTCTCACTCAAAGTCAAGCGAGGCACCATTCACGCATTGATCGGCCCCAATGGCGCGGGTAAAACGACTTTTTTCAATTTGTTGACCAAATTTTTGATCCCAACGCGTGGACAAATCACTTTCAATGGGAACGACATCACCCATGAAAAACCCTCCGAAGTGGCCAGACGTGGCATCATCAGATCCTTTCAGATCTCGGCCATCTTTCCCCAAATGACGGTTCTTGAAAACGTTCGCATTGCCCTTCAACAAGGCTCAGGGATGTCATACCACTTTTGGGCCCCCGAATCGAATTTGCATCACCTCCATGACCGTGCACATGCTTTGCTCCAGGAGGTAGATCTGGAGAGCTTTGCACATCGAAAGGGAGGCGAGCTCTCCTATGGTCGCAAGCGTGCGCTTGAGATTGCCACCACGCTTGCGATGGAGCCCGAGTTGATGCTCTTGGATGAGCCCACGCAAGGCATGGGACTGGAGGACGTCGCAAAAGTCACCGAATTGATCAAAAAAGTATCCAACCATCGAACCATTTTGATGGTTGAGCACAACATGAAGGTGGTCTCCAGCATCGCAGACACCATCAGCGTGCTGCAGCGAGGACAAATCATTGCAGAAGGGCCCTACCAAGAGGTGTCCCAAAATCCCTTGGTTTTGGATGCCTACATGGGCCGAGCAGACCAAGCGCTGGAGGGTGCACATGCAGGACACTGATGCATCCAAAGCACTGGCCCTTGAAATTCAAGATTTGCATTCTTTTTATGGTGAATCGCACATTTTGCATGGCGTCAATTTAAAAGTACACGAGGGCGAGGTGGTCACACTTCTCGGGCGAAATGGCGCTGGTCGAAGCACCACGCTCAAAGCCATCATGGGCTTGGTTGGGCAGCGCACGGGTTCGATCAAAGTCCACGGCATTGAGAGCATTGGCTTGGCTCCTCACCAAATTGCAAGGCTTGGCATTGGCTTTTGTCCAGAGGAAAGAGGCATCTTTGCCAGCCTGTCTTGTGAGGAAAATTTATTGCTTCCCCCCGTTTTGATGCAAGGCGGAATGACTCTGGATGAAATCTATGACATGTTCCCCAACCTTTTGGAACGCAAGGACTCACCAGGAACTCGACTCTCAGGAGGAGAGCAGCAAATGTTGGCCGTGGCTCGCATTGTGCGCACGGGTGTCAAACTGCTGCTGCTCGATGAAATCAGTGAGGGCTTGGCACCCGTGATCGTTCAAGCACTGGCTCAGATGATTCGCACCCTCAGAGACCGTGGCTTTACCATCATCATGGTGGAGCAAAATTTCCGTTTTTCTGCCCCCTTGGCCGACAGGTTCTACATCATGGAACACGGCAAGATCATTCAAACCTTTTCACAATCTGAGCTTTCACAAAAAATGCAAATGCTGCATGAATTTTTAGGTGTTTAGCTGAAGTCGATAAGAACAAAAACTGACATTTTTTCTCAAAAACCAAGACCATCAAGGAGACTTTCATGAAAACATTCAAACTCAAAAAACTTCAAATTGCGCTGCTTTGTGCACTGAGCGTGAGCGCTTACTCAGCTCAGGCTGCTGACGAAGTTGTGATTGGCGACATCGATGACATGTCTGGGCTTTACGCAGATGTGATCGGTGCAGGTGGCATTGAGGCCGTCAAAATGGCCATTGCCGATTTTGGTGGAACTGTGTTGGGTAAAAAAATCACATTCATCAGTGCGGACCACCAAAACAAGCCTGACGTGGGATCCTCAAAATTCAGAGAGTGGTCAGACAAGAACGGTTTGAACATGCTCTTGGGTGGATCCAACACTGGAGTGAGCATTGCAATGGCGAAGGTTGCCGCAGAGAAAAAGATCCCTTTCATGGCCATTGGAGCAGGAGGAGCTTCGCTCACCAACGAGGACTGCACGGCCTACACCGTTCACTACTCTTATGACACCACATCTTTGGCCAATGGAACAGCCTCTGTCATTACACAATCGGGCGGCAAGTCTTGGTACTTTTTGACAGCAGACTACGCATTTGGCACACAACTTCAAAACGCTGCGACCAAGATCTTGAGCGCGAACGGTGGAAAATCTCTTGGCGCTGTTCGTGTGCCTTTGTCTGCCACTGACTTCTCCTCCTTTTTGCTCCAAGCCAAAGGCTCCAATGCTCAAGTGTTGGGACTTGCCAATGCGGGCGCTGACTTCACCAACTCACTCAAAGCGGCCAATGAATTTGGGATCACCAAAACGATGAAACCCGCAGCCCTTTTGGCCTTCATCAGTGACATTCACAGCTTGGGGCTGCAAACCGCTCAAAACCTCTACCTCACCACGGGCTGGTACTGGGACAGCAATGAACAAACCAGAGCCTTTGGTCGCCGCTATTTTGAAAAAATGAAAAAAGAGCCCACCATGAATCAAGCCGCCTACTACTCGGCCACCTTGACTTATTTGAACGCTGTCAAAGCGGCCAAGACGACCGATAGCGATCAAGTGATGGCCCAACTCAAGAAAATGAAAATCAACGACATGTTTGCCAAAGATGGTTACATCCGTGAAGACGGCGTGATGGTGCACGACATGTTTGTGATGCAAGTCAAAACACCTCAAGAATCCAAGTACCCTTGGGATTACTACAAGTTGGTCAAGAAAATGTCTGGCGAAGAGGCCTTTGGCCCCTTGTCCGATTCAACTTGTCCCTTGGTGAAAAAGAAATAATTGATCCATCCACACTCAAGGTTCAAATCCTCCAAGGGGCTTGGGCAAGTGCCCTTGAGCATTTGAACTTTGAGACAGTTCCTATTTATGCAACCTAAACTCAAATTGAGATGAGCTCAGACCTATTTGGCATACCCATCCAAGTGATCTTGGGTCAATTGTTGTTGGGACTGCTCAATGGCGGGTTTTATGCATTGCTAAGCCTTGGTTTGGCCGTGATCTTTGGCCTACTCGGAGTGGTCAATTTTGCGCATGGCGCCTTCTACATGCTCGGTGCTTATGCAACGTGGATGCTGTTGGACTTCTTGGGTCTGAATTATTGGGCAGCGCTCGTGCTCTCCCCTCTTTTGGTTGGATTGCTTGGGGTGATTTTGGAGAGGCTTTTTCTCCAACACCTGTACAAAGTCAACCCCCTGTATGGACTGCTTCTCACCTTTGGGTTGGCCTTGATCGCTGAAGGTGTTTTGCGCGAAATGTTTGGTGCATCGGGACAGACCTACCCTGTCCCTGAGCTGCTTCAAGGCGCTTTGGATGTGGGCTTCATGATTTTGCCCATTTACCGTGTTTTTGTGATCGTCATGTGCCTGAGTGTGTGCTTTATCACTTGGTACTTGATCGAAAAGACCACACTGGGCTCGACCCTGAGGGCTGCCACTGAAAACGCTCCATTGGTGCAAGCGTTTGGCATCAATGTACCCAAAATTGTGATGCTCACCTATGGTGCTGGTGTTGGGCTGGCTGCCTTTGCAGGCGTTTTATCTGCCCCCATCATTCAAGTCTCTCCACTCATGGGCTCGTCCTTGGTGATCGTGGTTTTTGCGGTGGTCGTGATTGGTGGCATGGGCTCCATTTTGGGAGCCATTTTGAGCGGACTCTCGCTAGGCGTTATCGAAGGCTTCACAAAAGTGATTTACCCCGAGGCTTCAAACATCGTGGTTTTTGTCATCATGGCCATTGTGCTTTGCTGGCGTCCCTCTGGTTTATTTGGCAAAGAGTAGATGATGCGCACCCTACAAAACATCTTCTATCTTTCACTGTTGTTGCTTGGACTTTTGGCGCCTTGGCTGGGCGTTTATCCGGTGTACTTGATGACTCTGTACTGCTATGCCATATTTGCTTGTGCATTCAATCTGATGCTGGGCTTTAGTGGCATGTTGTCGTTTGGTCATGCCGCCTATTTTGGATTTTCATCTTACGTGACGGCTTGGCTCATGACCCAACAAGGGTGGTCAGTCACTACCGCCATTTTGGCTGGCATGTTGAGCGCTTGCGCCTTGGGGCTGGTCATTGGTTTTGTCGCAATCAGACGCTCTGGCATTTACTTTGCCATGATCACCATGGCTTTGTCTCAGTTGGTTTACTTCGTTTGCTTGCAAGCTCCTTTTACAGGAGGAGAAAACGGTTTGCAAGGTGTCCCGCGAGGGGGGCTTGGAAATTGGATTTCTTTTCAAAACGATTTGACGCTTTATTATTTTGTTTTTGCAATCTTGGTGACGGTGTTCTTGTTCATTCAAAGGGTTGTGCATTCACCCTTTGGTCAAGTGCTCAAAGCCATTCGAGAAAATGAAACGCGAGCCTCCTCCTTGGGTTATTACGCTGACACACACAAATTGTTGGTGTTTGTGCTCTCAGCCACCCTGGCTGGCTTGGCGGGCTCACTCAAGTGCATCGTGCTTGGCTTTGCAACACTCTCTGATGTCCTTCAGTCCACATCGGGTGAAGTCATTTTGATGACCATGCTGGGTGGTGCTGGCACTTTCTTTGGTCCAATGCTTGGCGCAGGCATCATCGTGACACTGCAAGACATGTTGTCTGACCGAGTTGGCTCATGGGTGACGGTCATCATCGGCACGATCTTTGTGCTGTGCGTGATGGCGTTCAGAAGAGGGATCGTGGGTGAGGTCTTACATCTGCTTGAAAAGAAGAAAGGACATTGATCCCACTCCAATGAGCTCCTTCATGCAAGAGTTGAACTTTTTTTGAGCTTGTCTTCATCTACTTTGGGTTCGCTCTTTTGAACAGATTGAAAACCCTAAAAAAACGCAACTTTACAGGGTCAAGTCCCAAAATATTGTCACACCTCCCCATGGGATCACGACCTTAAAAACATAGAATTCACTGTGTACATTTGCTGCACATGCAGCCCAAGAACGCTTTTCATTTGCGCTCTGTTTTGCCCTTTTAACCAGGGGTAAATCAAAGACCAAATTTTTTTATTTTTAAGTTTTTAAAACCCATCTGCCATGACACACCCCAGCGAACCCCATACGAGCACAGAATCATCAGCACATTTCTTCTTGGAAGGTCTCGTTGAGGCAGGCATTGAGTACTTGTTTTGCAATCTGGGCACCGATCACGCCACCCTTATTGAGGAATTGGCGCGCGCCAAAGCGTTGGGTCGAAAAACACCAACCATCATCACCTGCCCACATGAGAACGTTGCCATACACATGGCAGGCGCCTATGCGGCGTTGACGGGAAAAGGGCAAGGGGTTTTGGTGCATGTGGACGCAGGCACAGCCAACGCAGTCATGGGCATGCACAACTTGATGCGCTCCAGAGTGCCCGTTCTTTTGATGGCTGGACGCTCTCCCCATACGGTTCACGGTGAGCTTGTGGGCTCTAGAGACAATTACGTGCACTTTGTTCAAGATCCCTTTGACATGGCCTCTTTGGTGCGCCCCTACACCAAGTGGGAATACAGCTTGCCCTCGGGTGTGGTGGCCAAGGAAGTGGTTCGAAGAGCTCACAGTGTCATGCACAGTGACCCCCAAGGTCCTGTTTACTTGACCCTTCCTAGAGAAACCTTGGCCGAAGCTTGGGAGCCCCAACAAGTTCAATCTTTTTCTGCTGAGGGCTATGGCCCTGTTCATGTAGGCAGCTCAAGCTTGGCGCAACTCAAAGCCGTTGCCCTCCAACTCATCCAAGCCCAAGATCCGATGCTGGTCACCAGTTATTTGGGCAGGAGTGCAACTGCCTTCAATGCTTTGGGTGAATTGGCAGAACTTTTGGGGATTCGAGTCTACGAATACAGTTCAACACACAATTGCATTTCTCGCGAAAACGTGTGGTTCAGTGGATTTGATCCCGCACGCGGTTTTGGACAAACCGACGTGGGCATGCTCTTGGACACCGATGTACCTTGGCTACCGAAGTACAGCAAGCCAGAGTCCCACACGCAATGGATTCATGTTGACATTGACCCCATCAAAAAAGATTTCCCGCTTTGGGGCTTTGCAACACACACACGAATCCAATCCAACACAGCCACTTGGTTGCTTGATTTGTTGGAAGTGGCCAAAGGACTTGTCACACCAGAGCACCAAGCCAGAGTTGCCAAACGGCGTGAGCAAGCGGTGAGCCTGCACACCCAAAGGGCTCAAAAGCTCAAAGGCGAAGCATCAGAGTCGGGACAAGTTGGTGCGATCAACCCCTCCTTTTTGTGTCAAACCCTCAACGCCTTGATCGGTGAGGATGACATTGTCGTCAACGAAGCCATTCGCCACTCGCCCAATGTCATGAATCACTTGGTGAGAAACCGTCCACAGACCCTTTTTGCAAGCGCTGGGGGTGGCTTGGGCTACAGTGGTGGAATGGCTTTGGGATTTAAACTGGCCAATCCCAAGGCGCGCGTGATTCAAATGGTTGGAGACGGAGGCTTTCACTTCTCGACCCCTTCCTCTGTTTACGCGGTTGCGCAAGCACAAAAGCTCCCCATCTTCACGGTCGTGATCGACAACGGGGGCTGGCAGGCGGTCAAAGAGGCCACTCTTCGCGTTCACCCCGATGGGTACGCGGCCAAGACACAAGAGTTCAATGCAAGGCTCTCGGGTGAGAAGAGAAACTTTGAGATGGTGGGTCAAGCCTTTGGTGCTCACGCCGAGCGAGTGGATGATCCAGCACAATTGGCCCCTGCGATCAAACGCTGCTTGGCTGCAGTTGACCAAGGACAAGCTGCTGTGATGGTTGTTCAAGTGCCCAAGCTCTACAACTAACTGCAGCGCAACTCCACCACTCTCAGTGGTCTGGTTGTCAGTCAACTCAAGCCCATCTCAATATGGGCTTTTTTTTTGACCACATGCATGTGGAGTAGGCACAAGAATTAAAATAGGGGAAATTTGCCACTCAAGGAAACGCGTTCATGAACCAAGAAATGTCTCAAACCCTCACCCAAACCGGCCCTGGAACCCCCATGGGCGAGTTGCTCAGGCGCTATTGGGTTCCGGTGGTTGCGAGTAGCGAGGTTGCCGAGCCCGATGGCCCTCAGGTGCGGGTTCAAATCATGAGCGAGAAGCTCATTGTTTTTCGCGACACCTCTGGCACGGTTGGTGTGGTCAATGAGTTTTGCTCGCACCGCGGTGTTTCTTTGTTTTTTGCAAGAAATGAGGAGCACGGTTTGAGATGCGCCTACCATGGCGTGAAATTTGACCGCAATGGCAAGTGCGTTGACATTCCGTCTGCGCCTCAAATGTGCGAAAAAATGAACATCAAGGCCTATCCTTGCGTCGAAAAAGCTGGCCTGGTTTGGGCCTATATGGGCCCCAAGGATCAAATGCCTGAGCCACCCGAGCTCGAGTGGTGCTTGGTCCCTGAGGACCACGTCTTCATCTCCAGAAGACTGCAGCAAAGCAACTTCCTGCAAGCCATGGAAGGCGGCATCGACACCGCTCACGTCTCCTACGTTCACCGCTATGAGGTTGATCGAGACCCCATGCACGTGGGAACGGAGGCCTTGAAGTACATCAAATCCGATGGCAACGTGATCTTTACCATTGAACAAACCGACTTTGGCTTGACTCTCTACGGAAGAAGGAACGCAGACGAAGATCACTACTACTGGCGCATCACACAGTGGATATTCCCTTGGTACACACTCATCCCACCTTTTGGTCATCATGCACTGGGGGGACACTTGTGGGTTCCTGTGGATGACCACAACTGCATGGCTTGGAGCATCAACTTCTATCCCGATAAGCCTCTGAGTGCGCAAGAAGTCAAAGACATGTCAGAGGGCAAAGGCATTCACGTGAAGTATGAGTCGCCAACAAGCTTCAGACCTGAGCAAAACATCGACAACGACTACCTCATCGATAGAAAAGCTCAAAAAAACAAGGACAGCTACAGCGGTGTATTTGGCATCTCCATGCAAGACGCCTCGCTCCAAGAGAGCATGGGCGTGATTCAAAACCACGCGGAAGAAAAGCTCCTACCCACTGACAAAGCCATTGTGATGGCGCGTCGCATGATGTATGACACGGCCAAACAACTGCAAAATACACCCAAACTGCCCGCTCACGATGTTCGCTCACACCATGTGCGAGCAGCAGGCGTGATACTGCCCAAAACCCAAGACCCCATTGCTTGGGCTAAGGAAAATTTGGCAGGTGGCTTGGACCATCCTTTGCACACGATCTGAACGACTCGATGACGCCTCCTCTGCCCATGGTCGATCAATTGACCCTTTACTTCGATGGGTCATGTCCACTTTGCTTGGCGGAGATGGAGTATTTAAAGAGCAGGGATCAGCGCTCGCTGCTGTGCTTTGAGGACATCACACGTACGCAATTCGTTGCCGCTGAGCACGGCATCGATTGTGAGCGTGCCATGCAAAGCATTGTGGGCAAGCTCTCCAATGGCACACAAATGCAAGGCGTTGCAGTCTTCGCTGCCGCTTATGAAAGAGTGGGCCTTCATCGATTGGCTTGGTTGCTGAGCCGCAAGACCTTACAAAAACCTCTTGGCTTCATGTACTTACAGTTTGCCAAGCACAGACATTTGATCTCCAAGTGTTTGGGCCCTCTTGCTCTCAAACTCAGCAGGGTAGTGACAGGCACCAAAGGTCAACTCTAGGGTCTGAGATCAACTTGGAATCAAAAAGTCCCTGCTGATTCCAGCCCCAAGGTCGTTGACCCGGTCCAGAAATTGGGTCAAAAAGGCGTGCAAGCCGTTGGCCAATATTTCCGTGATCACGCCATATTGAAGCTCTGATTTCAATTTACCGGCACGTCGACTCGTTTGTGCGGAATGGTCATTGGCCAAAACTTCCAAATTGGACACGACCTCGTTCATGCAGGCCCTCAGAGAGCGGGGCATGTCGGAGCGCAAAATCAACAACTCAGCCACTCTCTCAGGGGTGATCACATCGCGATAGACCTTTCGGTAGATCTCAAAACCGGAGACGCTTCTGAGAACCGCGCTCCAGTGGTAAAAGTCATTGTCTTGCTCCTTGGCAGAGCCTGAGGAGCCGAAAAACTCGTTTTGTTGGGCATTGAACTTCACATCCACAAGCCTTGCTGTGTTGTCTGCCCTTTCCAAAAATGTACCCAAGCGCATGAACCTCAAAGACTCATCGATTTGCATGGTTCCAACCGTGACACCTCGGGACAAATGGGAGCGGTATTTCACCCACTCAAAGAATTGACCCGGATCATGCTCAAATTCACCAGAACTCAATTTCTGCATCATCTCCAGCCAAGTTTGATTTTGAGTCTCCCAAACCTCAGTGGTGAGTGCTCCTCGAACCGCACGGGCATTCTCTCGAGCCGCTCTCAAGCAAGAAATGATGGACGAGGGATTGCTCTCGACTTTGACCATGAACTCCATGACCTTAGAGGGCTCAACCTCTCCGTAAAGCTCGCGGTAAGGATAAGTCAACTCACTGATGGCCAAGAGGCCTTGCCAGCCGACTTGTGCAACCTCAGCCGATTGAGGCAGAAGTGAAGTCTGATAGTTGACATCCAACATCCGTGCAGTATTTTCTGCACGCTCTGTGTAGCGAGCCATCCAGTACAAGTGATCTGCTGTGCGTGAAAGCATGGGTTAATTCTCCAAAATCCAAGTGTCTTTGGTCCCGCCACCTTGGGATGAATTCACCACCAAAGAGCCCTCTTTCAAAGCGACACGAGTCAAGCCACCTGAGACCATTTGAATCTTTTGTCCACTCAACACAAAAGGCCTCAGATCGATATGACGTGGTGCAATGCCCGATTCAACATAGGTTGGACAAGACGATAAACTGAGTGTGGGTTGAGCGATGTAGCGAGAAGGATTGGCGATGAGCACCTCTCTGAACTGCTCAATCTCGGCCTTTGTGGCTTGAGGCCCCACCAGCATTCCATATCCGCCTGCACCGTGAACTTCCTTGACCACCAAGTCGGCCAAATTGGCCAAGGTGTACTTCAAGTCTTCTGCGTTTCTGCACATGTACGTGGGCACATTGTTCAACATGGGTTTTTCACCCAAATAAAACTCAATCATCTTGGGGACATAGGGATAGATCGACTTGTCATCGGCGATGCCCGTTCCCATGGCATTGCAAATGTTCACATGCCCCAATTTGTAGGCTTGCATGAGACCTGGGCAACCCAGCGTTGACTGAGGCCTAAAGACCAAGGGATCCAAAAAGTCATCGTCCAGTCTGCGATAGATGACATCCACACGCTTGGGTCCTTGCGTGGTTCGCATGTAGACAAAATCATCTTTGACAAACAAATCTTGCCCCTCAACGAGCTCAACACCCATTTGTTGAGCCAAAAAGGCGTGTTCAAAGTAGGCGCTGTTGTACATGCCTGGCGTCAGCACCACCACCGTGGGCTCCGAGGACGAGGCCGGAGAGCAGTGCCTGAGCGTCTCGAGCAAGAGGTCTGGGTAATGCGCAACGGGCGCCACGCGGTGTGAGCGAAAGAGTTCGGGAAAGAGTCGCATCATCATCTTGCGATCTTCCAACATGTAACTCACCCCGCTGGGCACACGCAAGTTGTCCTCTAACACGTAGTAGTCGCCTGAGCCGTCTGGCTGAGCGGCACGCACAATGTCAATGCCACTGATGTGCGAGTAAACATCATGCGGAACACTGACCCCAACCATTTGCTGCCTGAACTGCTCGTTGTTGAGCACTTGTTCGGTGGGCACGATGCCCGCCTTGAGGATTTCTTGATCGTGATAGACGTCGTGAATGAACCGGTTGAGTGCCTTGACCCTTTGCGTTAAACCCAACTCCAAAGATGCCCACTCAGAGGCTGGAACAATTCGAGGAATGAGATCAAAGGGGATCAAACGCTCAGTGCCCGCCCCATCTGCATCCTTCTCACCATAAACGGCAAAAGTGATCCCAACACGGCGAAAGACCAATTCAGCCTCCGCGCGGCGAGCAAGCATTTTTGATTCGGATTGCTGACTCAACCAAGCCGCGTAGGCCTCGTAGTGCCCCCTCAACTCCCCCTTGGAAGCAGCATCAGCGCGGTCAGGCAACGCCGCATACATCTCATCAAATTGTTTCATCACGCAAAGCTCCTTGATCATTTTTAGCAATTAGCTTGCCATACATTCCCACTCAAGTTATCACATAAATGCACCAATAAAGTGAATTTAAGCCAATAGAAATTTAAATTGAACATTTGAATTTTCAAATCCTCAAAATGGTGCGTAAATATCGTCATTTTTTGCAACTGTGCGCAGATTGACCACATTACACTGTGGCTTGGGTCTTGCTAATTAAACCGCACCATGACACTTCAAGTTTCTCTCAACCACCTGACTCAGTACCGCTACGACCGATTGGTCAACTTGGGTCCGCAAATTGTGCGACTTCGGCCCGCACCTCACAGTCGCAGTCAAATCCTTTCTTATTCACTGAAGGTTGAGCCGTCCAAGCACTTTGTGAATTGGCAACAAGACCCTTTTGCGAACTATCAAGCGCGATTGGTCTTTCCTGAGCCCACAGAGCTTTTCCGAGTTGAAGTGGATTTGGTCGTTGAGATGGCCGTCTTCAACCCTTTTGACTTCTTCTTGGAGCCCAGCGCCAAAGAGTTCCCCTTCCAGTATGAGCCGTCCTTGGCCATTGAGCTCGCACCCTATCTATTGAAGGAGCCTCTCACCCCAGTTCTAGGCAATTACCTCACCACCATTGATCTTGAGCCTTGCAGAACCATTGATTTCTTGGTCAAGCTCAACCGTCAAATCCATGAGTCGGTGCGCTACTTGATTCGCATGGAGCCTGGCGTGCAGACTCCCGAGCAAACTTTGATCTTGGGCTCAGGATCATGCAGAGATTCGGGATGGCTCTTGGTTCAAGTTCTCAGACATTGTGGGCTGGCTGCTCGATTTGTGTCGGGTTATTTGATTCAACTCAAAGCGGATGTGAAAGCGATCGATGGACCAAGCGGCACGGACCATGACTTCACCGACTTGCACGCTTGGTGTGAGGTCTACCTCCCAGGAGCAGGATGGGTTGGACTCGACCCCACCTCAGGTCTGTTGACAGGAGAGGGACACATTCCACTGGCCTGTACACCTCAACCCTCAAGTGCTGCCCCCATTGAAGGCTTGGTGGATGAGGCCGAGGTGGAGTTTGAACACCACATGAGCGTGACTCGTATCTTGGAGACGCCTCGCGTGACCTTTCCCTACAAGGATGAGGACTGGCAGAAAGTGCTCCAACTTGGCGCTCGTGTAGACCAAGAGCTTCAAACACAAGATGTGCGACTCACCATGGGGGGGGAGCCCACCTTTGTGGCCACATCCGATCGTGATGCCCCGGAATGGAACACGGACGCACTTGGACCCACCAAGCGGGGGTATGCCACTCATTTGGTGGACTTGTTGCGAGAGAAGTATGGAAAAGGCGGGTTCATCCACTTTGGTCAAGGCAAGTGGTACCCAGGCGAGCAACTTCCAAGATGGGCTTTGTCCATTTGCTGGAGAACAGACGGACACCCTTGCTGGGAGGACCCCACTCTTTTTGCAGATGAAAGCATTCCCTCTCACTACACCAGTGAGGACGCCAAGGGTTTCATCGAAGACTTGAGCCTGGAGTTGGGTTTGTCCAAACAGTTCATACAAACCGGCTTTGAGGACACCTTTTACTACCTCTGGCGTGAGCGCAATTTGCCCGTCAATGTGGATCCCTTCGATTCAAAACTCGAAGATGAACTCGAGCGTACTCGCCTCAGGCGCGTATTCACTCAAAAACTCAGCCATGAAGTGGGATACCTTTTGCCCATTCAATTGCACCCCCAATACGAGCTCACCTTGCAGGGACCACGCTGGTTATCGGGACGGTGGTTTTTGCGCGATGATAGACTTTATTTGATTCCAGGTGACTCACCCATGGGCTATCGACTGCCGCTGGACTCATTGCCTTGGGTGAAATCAGAGGACTACCCATACCATCACGAGATTGATCCCTTTGCCGATCGCGCCCCCCTGGCCACCCCTGAGCCCAGACTTCAAAGCCCATTGCAAACCGATGGACTCACGGGCGAGAATGCCAGCAAAAAAGAGGGCTTGCGTTCAAGTTTGAGAGGCGTCTTTGATCGCTGGCTCAAATTGGGCGCCAACCACCCCCAGCTCAAAGACTTGGAGCCCTTGGAGGATCTCTCCTCGATTGAAGACCACGTCGCACGCTCCTCCCCTGTTGAAGGGTCTACCCAAGCGCCAGCCAAAAATCAATCTGCCACCAACTTGGTGAGGACCGCACTTTGTGTGGAGACCCGTGACCCAAGACGCGCTCACGGACCCAAGGTTGAACTCACCGAGCCCGCGCAAGGTGTGATCTACGTCTTCATGCCGCCTTTGGCCAGGCTGGAGGATTATTTGGCTTTGCTCCACAGTGTGGAGAGAACCGCAAAAAAACGTGGCGTCAAAGTGGTCTTGGAGGGCTACCCTCCCCCAAGAGACCCCCGGCTTAAACTCTTGCAAGTCACCCCCGATCCAGGTGTCATCGAGGTCAACATTCACCCTGTGAGCCATTGGAAGGAGCTTGTTGAAAACACGGAGTTTTTGTACGAAGCGGCACATCAAACGCGGCTTTGCGCTGAAAAATTCATGACCGATGGACGCCACACGGGAACCGGTGGCGGCAACCATTTTGTGCTCGGCGGGGCAACCCCCGCAGACAGCCCCTTTTTGAGAAGACCTGAGCTGCTCGCAAGCCTCATTCTTTACTGGCACAACCACCCTTCATTGAGTTACCTCTTCAGTGGGCTCTTCATCGGGCCCACCTCTCAAGCTCCCAGGGTGGATGAGGCAAGAAACGATCAGCTCTATGAGTTAGAAATTGCGCTCAAAGAGATCCGTCGCCAGCGATTGGTGCACAAAGAGGCGCTCGCTCCTTGGTTGGTGGATCGCACACTGAGAAACATTTTGGTGGACGTGACTGGCAACACGCACAGAAGTGAGTTTTGCATCGACAAGCTCTACTCCCCAGACAGCAGCACAGGCAGGCTCGGATTGCTTGAACTCAGAGCCTTTGAGATGCCCCCGCATGCTCGAATGAGCATTGTTCAACAGCTTTTGATTCGAACTTTGGTTGCACGCTTTTGGTCTCACCCCTACGAGCAAAACGTCACCCGCTGGGGCACAGAACTGCACGATCGCTTTTTATTGCCCTCCTTTGTTCGCATGGATTTTGAAGACGTCATCCAAGACCTCAAGTCATGGGGATACGCCTTTGATGACAAATGGTTTGAACCTCATTTTGAATTCCGCTTCCCCGTCATTGGTGAGCTCAAATCAAACAGCATGGTGGTGACCTTTAGGAATGCACTGGAGCCCTGGCACGTCATGGGCGAAGAGGGCTCCTCGGGAGGTACCGTTCGATATGTTGACTCCTCGCTTGAACGCATTGAGGTTCACGTGAACGCCTTCAACCCCAGTCGATATGTGCTCACCGTCAACGGCAGACCCCTGCCCATGCACCCCACGGGCATCAACACCGAATACGTGGCTGGCGTGCGATTCAAGGCTTGGGCCCCCCCCTCAGCGCTGCATCCCAGCATTCCCGCTCATGCCCCATTGACGTTTGATGTGATTGACACTTGGAGCGCTCAGTCGGTGGCCGGTGCACAGTATTTTGTCTCCCATCCGGGTGGACTCAATTACGTGAGCTATCCCGTGAACGCATATGAGGCCCAAAGCCGTCGCGTCTCTCGCTACCAATCCATGGGGCACACGCCAGGCAGGGTCAGCGTTCCAAAGGCCTCCATTGAGCTGCCCATCAATCAAGAGTTTCCCTTGACACTTGATCTGAGGAGGGTTTGAATGGACGCTTCGCGGTCCCACTAGGCATCACTTTTTTGTCTAATTCAAACCCCAATCAATCAAGATCCAGGATCCATCTCGATTGAATGCGAAAATCAAGTCATGTCCACCGCCGCCTCTACCCAAATTGACCCCCATTTGGCCACTGCATCGCAGTGGCCCTCTTTGCCTCAATTGGGTGCCTTGCCCTTTGACTTGAACGGCAAGCAAAGCACCCATTTCCAAGAACTCTCGGGCGGCAAACTCGAGAGCACGGCGGATGTGAAAAAGCTCGCCCCCCATTGGGAGACTTTTTTCCAGGATGCACAAATCAAAGATCCCAGTGAGCTTGACAAAAAGCAGCAAGAGCTTGAGCGCCAAATCAAAGACAATGGCATCACCTACAACGTCTACTCTGATGTGGATGGGCCCCAGCGGCCTTGGTCCTTGGACCTTTTTCCACTGATCATCACCCCAGAGGATTGGCAAAACTTGGAGAGCGCTGTCACCCACCAAGTCAAGCTGCTGCAGATGATTTTGAAGGATGTTTATGGCGCACAAACACTTTTGAAAAAAGGACTCCTGCCACCAGCATTGGTTCAGGGTCACCCCGGATTTTTAAGAGGCATGCATGGCGTGCAGCCACTGGGCGGCACACACCTGCACATTGCAGCCTTTGACGTGGCCAGAGCGCCTTCGGGCGAGTGGCGTCTCATCTCTCAGCGCACCCAAGCCCCTTCTGGCTTGGGGTACTTGCTGGAAAACCGAGGCATCATCTCCAAACTCTTTCCCCAATCCATGGCCTCCTTGGGCATTCAAAGCTTGGGGCAGAGTTACCGCGCCTTCATGGACCACATGAAAGAGTGTTGCTCGGGCTTAGGGCAACCGCACATCGCTTTGTTGACACCAGGTCCCTACAACGAGACTTACTTTGAACACGCCTACCTCGCCAGGTATTTGGGTGTGACACTGGTGCAAGGGCGAGATCTCACAGTGAGAAATCAGCATTTGTACCTGAACACACTCAGGGGCTTGGAGCCCATCCATGGCTTGATCAAGCGCTTGGACGATGAGTTCCTCGACCCTTTGGAGTTGCGCGAGGACTCGACCTTGGGCGTGCCAGGCCTCATGCAAGTCATCCGAGCAGGCAATGTGATGGTGGCCAATGCACCTGGCACAGGCTTTTTAGAGTCCCCAGCGGTGCTCGGCTTTTTACCCGCGATCTCCAATGAGCTCATGGGCACAAGCCTCAAACTGAACTCACTGCCCACTTGGTGGTGCGGAGAGCAAGCCGCATTTGAAGACGTCCAATCCGACCTCAGCGAATGCGTGATCAAGCCCACTTACCCCTATAACCACCTCTTTGATGATCGACCACAGACCGTATTGGGGCAGTTTTTGAACGAAGAAAGCATGGCCCAGTTGCGCTCGTCCATGCAAGAGCAAGGGGCACAGTTCACGGCCCAAAAGTATTTACCCCTGTCTCAACTCCCCACTTGGCAAAACGGCCAACTCCAACCTCACTCGGTGCTGCTGCGGGTCTTTGCGATCTCCAACTCTCATGACCAATGGAGCATTTTGCCTGGAGGATTGGCGAGACTTGCCACACAAGGTCTTCAAATTGCCTCGATGCAAAGAGGTGGCTCCTCCGCCGATGTTTGGGTTCAAGGCAACACCTTTGCGCCAGCAGCACAGACTCAGACAAGCCTTAACCAAGAGCCAGAGCTCTCTCATAAAAAGAGAATCGTCACAAGCCGCGCCGCGGAAAATCTTTTTTGGCTGGGACGCTACAGCGAGAGGAGCGAGAACATTCTGAGGCTGGTGCAATTGAGCCTAGAGGGCTTGAGCAGCGAGGCTCAACACTCCAGCACCTGGCGTCAATGGATTCAGATCATGAGCATTCGCCAAGGCTTGATCCCGAAAGACGCAGCCAATTGCTTGATGCAGCCCAAACTGTTCGCGCGTGAACTCGTGGCCTCTTTAGACCAGGCCAAAAATGCCACCAGCTTGGGGTTCAACCTTCGCTCACTTGAACTTGCCGCTTCCGCCGTTCGGGAACGACTCTCCTTGGACCACTGGCATTTGATTGAAACCACTCAAAGCGACTTCTCCAACGCCGCCAAAAACTGGGGACAAGATCAAAACTACGCATTAACGGATATCTTTCGCCATTTGCGCATCGCCAACGAACACATGACGGCCATCACGGGCGCACAAACAGACCGCATGATCCGAGACGATGGCTGGCGACTCTTGAGCATTGGCAGGCATTTGGAGAGG
>CAIPII010000224.1 GCA_903865035.1 uncultured Burkholderiales bacterium
CAGGATTTAGTGTTTCACATAAAGGAACGATGTTCTTCTATATTAAATACTGATGGATCGCCCGTCAATGGGGAAACCCATCAAAACAGACGTTAAAAGAGACTCACAAGACACCAACTTCGCTTGAACCCCTTTGTTGTCTAGAAACAACTCAAAGGAGCAACAAAGGGAAAGTCCGAATTCATCTGTAAAGAAAAGTTAAGCCTAATACCTTGGTGACAACTTCAAGTGGAACTGCGTTCCATATGAAGGAATGATCGCAGCATAACCAGAAGGTCCTGTTGTCAGCTCGCACTGGCAAACTGGCCTCAGTTCTTCACTATCAACTTGGAAAAGACCTTATGAAATTCAATCGTCATGCCATCGGCCTTGCCGCTCTTGCACTCGCATCTATTTCTTCACAATCCAATGCCATGCAGGTCTTGGGCAGTAATTTAGAAGTTTACGGCACGCTTTACCCTGAGTATGACGTCACCACTTACTCTGATGGCTCGGCCACTGGAACCGCCAACAACTCCATGCAAAGCAAAAAGCTGGCTGCTGGTAATGTGACTCAATCTGCGACACCTGTGCAAAAAACCCAAATCAATTGGTCACAATCTTATGTTGGCGTGAAGGGTCAAAAAGCGTTTGGCGACACTTCCATTGGCTTTGACTTCCAAGGCGTGATGGGCAAAAACATCGACAACAGCGCTTTCGGTCAAACCGCTGTCACCAAGAGCAATGTACAAGGCTTGTTCACCGATACACGCGATGCTTTCGTGTCGATCTCCCAAAAAGGAGTTGGTACAGCTCAATTCGGTCAAATGGACACCATCTACAAAACGTTTGGTAACCGCATCAAAATGTTGGGCGTTGACTCTTCCAACTTCGTCTCCACCAGCGGTGTTTTGTCAGATGTGGGCTGGAAAGCAGCTTCAGGTGCTGTCACCTCCTTTAACACTCGCATTGGCAACCAAATGCGTTTCCTGAGCGAAGAGTTCAATGGCTTCTCAGTGGGTTACTCTTTGCGTCCTGATCAAAACAGAACCGCAACCACCAATCAGTACTTGACTGCAGCTGGTGCTCGCTGGACCAATGGCACTTTCTACGTGGGTGTGGCTCAAGAAGTTCACAACGACTACAGAACCTTCAGCGGTTCAGGCGTTACTGAATCGGCCACCACCTTGCAAAACGCAAACCCTGGCTCCAGAGACACAGCGAACCGTTTGAGCTTTGGATACGTCAAGGACGCATTGCAACTCTCAGCTGACTTTGCCACATTGCAATACACAGAAAACGCTTTGAGCAATGGCAAATTCACAGGTTACAAAACCAACACTTACCAAATCAGTGCTGAGTACGCTTTGAACCCCATGTGGACCATCTCCGGCAACCACGTTCAATCTGCCGATGGCACTTGTACCATCTCTGGTGGCGCAGCTTGCTCAACTGCAGGCTTGAACGGTTCACTCAACAGCTTGGGCGCCAAGTACAACTTTGACAAGAACATTGGCTTGTTCATGCTCTACGGCAAAAACAGCAATGGCACCAACGCCACATTCGCCTCCAGCGCACAAGGCGGCAATGTGACCAACATCGCAGCTGGTTTGCTCTTGGTGTTCTGATCCCACGGCAAGCCTTGGCTTGCTGATGTTTTAGACTACACCACTTAAAAAGCAGTCCCTCGGGACTGCTTTTTTTTGGACTTTTGATCCGTGAGTGATGACATTTGGGCCTTCTTGGGCCATGGACACACAGCTTCAATTGGACCCAAGTACACTTGCCACTTCAAAGATTGATGGCCAGTCTGTTCCCTACTGCATCACCACACGAGCTCATTGACCAAAATCCAAATGAATACCCTAAAACGCGCTTTGAAAATGCTCCTGAGGGACCTCAGGTCAGGAGAGCTCAACTTGCTTTTTGCAAGCGTTGCACTGGGCGTTGCAGCCTTGAGTTCTGTGGGGTTCTTGGCCAGTCGCATTGAAGGGGGCATGCAACAAAACGCATCCGCTCTCTTGGGAGGGGATTTGGTGGTTGCAAGCGATCACCCCACCCCACAAAATTTTCTTGATCAAGCCGATCAACTTCACTTGAAGCAAGCACAATTGATCTCCTTTGTGACCATGGCAAGAGGCGAGTCCAAAGGAGAACCCACCACCCACTTGGTGTCCCTCAAGGCTGTGCCAGACAACTATCCCTTGAAAGGCCACTTGAGCCTGCATTTGAACCAGTCCTCTTCTTCGCCGAGCGAGGCACTTGAGCAGCAGTCATCATTTGCATCCGCTCCAGAGCCTCACACAGCTTATGTTGACCCAGAAGTTTTGGACACTTTGGGCCTTGAGTTGGGTGATTCAATGGACATTGGAGACGCCAGGTTTTTGATCACCCACACCATCGCTAGCGAGCCTGACAAGGGGTCCGGCTTCATGAATTTCGCCCCTCGTGTGATGATCTCAAGAAGTGACTTGGAGTCCACTCACTTGATACAACCGGGCTCCAGAATCAACTGGCGACTCGCTCTCACTGGATCAGAGCCCCAAATCACTGCCTTTCAATCTTGGGCCAAAGAGCAAATCAATGCCCAACACTTGCGCGGCATTCACGTCGAGACCCTTCAAGAGGGGCGGCCAGAAATGCGCATCACCATGGACCGATCCTCTGAATTCTTGAACTTGGTCGCCCTCCTTTGTGCTTTGCTCTGCGCTGTGGCGCTGGCCTTGGCGGCTAAAGGATTCGCCCATCAAAAAATTGATGAATGTGCTTTGCTGCGTGTTTTTGGACTGTCCCAAAACGAGATTGAATTGGGCTTCGCACTGGAGTTCTTCATCGTGGGACTTTTGGCAAGCTTCATGGGTGCAATCATCGGATTTGCAGTGCACGAAGCGCTCATGCTGATCCTTGGTTCTGTCCTACCCAGCGACCTGCCCAATCCCTCGCTCTCCCCTGTCTTGAGTGCCATGGCGGTGGGACTGATCTTGATGTTCTCTTTTGGTTGGCCTCCCATCGTGCAACTCTCCAAGGTTCCCGCCATGCGCGTTATCCGCAGAGACATGGGCCCCAGCCCCCTGTCGGCATG
>CAIPII010000225.1 GCA_903865035.1 uncultured Burkholderiales bacterium
GTTGTGAGCATCAACGGTGCCGTTACTGTGGCCGATAGCCTAGAGAAAGCAACAGCACTATCTTGGTTCTTAGAGGACGCAGCTAGGGTTGAGTTGGCTGTCATGAACGCAGGTCAAACCGACTCACAGGTCTTTGAAAACGCACAAGCGGCAAAAGATCGTGCAACTTGGTCTGGTGGCATTCTAGAAAGAATGTGGCTATACATGACCCGTGATGACTGCGAACTTTAAAGTTCAGCTGGTATTTCAAACTAGAATTTAAGCCTACTCGGATCGACTCTATAATTTAATTCTGTTTTATAAATGCAACTGATCATCATGAGTTGCGCAATCAGCCATCCTCATCAAAGCGAAACATTCACATGAAAATCTTAGTTCTCAATGGTGTCAACCTCAACATGTTTGGCAAAAGAGATCCGACCCATTACGGTCGGGAGTCATTGGATCAAATCAACTTGGCTTTGACCGATTTGGCTTCGAACTTGGGTGTTGAACTTGAGAACTACCAAACCAACATTGAGGGTGAGATGTGCATGAAAATTCATCAAGCTTTTGATGAAGGAGTCTCCGCGGTACTCATCAATGCAGGTGCCTGGACACATTACAGCTATGCCATACGAGATGCTTTGGCCATCTTGAAATGTCCCATTTTGGAAGTTCACATGTCAAACATCCATGCCCGCGAGGAGTTCAGACATCATTCTGTCATTGCCTCCATTGCGAAGGGACAAATTTGCGGATTTGGTGTTGATAGTTATTTACTCGCTCTCAGAGCAGCCGTAAACCTGCTCAAAGTTTGAAACACTTCCAACAATAATGCATTTTGCTTTAAGGCAAGATTCAATCTATTGAGTTTGATCATGCATTGGGCATTGTGTACCCGCCGTCCACGTAAAGCACTTGTCCGGTCATGAAACTGCTCCACTCGCTGGCCAAGAACAAAACTGGACCAACAATATCTTGTGGAGTGGCCAGTCTACCCATCGGTGTTTGAACTTGCAGTGCTTGCCTAGACAACTCTTTACTCGATCGACTTGAATCGGTTGGATAGACCCACCCTGGACAAACAGCATTCACTCGGATGCCAAGTGGTGCCAACTCAGTACCCAGCGTTTTGGTTAGTGCGATCATGGCAGACTTGGCACTGATGTAGTCATGATAAGGAACAACTGGGCGGTGGACCAAGTTGCTACCAATGCTCACAATTGAGCCTCTAGCCTGTGAGCGAAAATGTGGCAAAACCGCTTGAGTGGTGTTGTACAAGGCACCTAGGGACCCTGACCATTGTTTCTCAAACGATTCTAAAGGCATTTCCCAAAAAGGCTTTCTTGAATCTGGATCAAATGTATAGGGGGCAAAAGCATTGTTGACCAAGGCATCAATCTGTCCGAACTCGTGAACCGTGTGCTCAATCATTTTTTGGCAGGCGTCCAAATCACCTACATCCGCTTGATAAGCCATCGCATCTGCTCCATAGGCTAAACAGGCTTTAACGACTTGGTTGGCTTTTTCTTCACTTGTTAAGTAATTCACAACCACATGAGCGCCTTCCTTTGCAAAGCCTATGGCGATGCTCTCTCCAATGCCTCTGGAGGCTCCAGTGATCAAGACCACTTTGTCCTTGAGCGAGCTTGAGGTGGTGTTTTTATCGTTCATTTTGGTGGCAACAATTCGCTAGACATCGCTTGAGCTGCTTTGATGTCACGGTCAATGATTCCCATTGATCGGTAAATATCTGCAGCTTTTTGGAACTGTAAAACATCAAAATGCCCCAAGCCTTGTGCTTGCGTCAAGCTCGATACGCTCGAGAGGTTGCGAAGCTTGATGATCTCAAGATTTGTGGCTGGGTTTTGACCATCCAAAGCCACTTTGGCGGCCAATTGCGCAGCCTCTTCAGGCCTTGAGATCATCCATTGGACGCTGTCCTTGTACGCAAGCAAGAAACGCTTTAAGAGATCCTTTTTTAGGTTGAAAGTTTCTTGTGTGACCACAAAGATGTCACTTGATATATTGATGTGATCTTTGATCTCCATCACATTGACCTCGCCTAAACCCTTTGCTTTACCAACCAACAAGCCTGTGTCAGTTGCAGCTGTTGCATCCACTTGGCCCTGCATGAGAGGTGAAAAATTTAGCAAGCCAGTCACCACGATGCTGACGTCAGACTCCTTCAAGCCGGCTTGGTGCAACAGAACTTGAAGGTTTTGAAGTGTTCCACTGGACAAAGAATAAACCCCAATTTTTTTACCCTTCAAGTCAGCAGGTTTGATGATGTTTTGATTTTTAAGGGATACAACGTTGAACACGTTTTGGGGATAGATATCATAAATAGCGACGAGCTTTTCGCCTTTTGACAAAGCCATGAAAAAAGACCCAGGATCGGTGAATGCCACATCTGCTTGTCCACTCAAAATGTTTCTGATGGCATCCCCTCCTCCCGCACCTGGCACATAGTTGAGATCCAAGCCACGAGCACTGAAAAAACCTTTGTCGGCATCCACCAGTAAAGGGGTGATCTCTGTGATGGGCTTGCTCCAACCGGCCAAAACCAGTTTGGTCTTGACATTGCTACTTTGAGCAAGAGCAACATGTCCCTGCAATAGCAGCGCGCTCAAGATTAAAAACCCAAGCTTCAATTTTAGAAAATTTTGAAGTTTCGAATGATTAAAAAACATGATCTAAATTTCCATAAAAAAACAAAAAAACAATAAACCAAAAAGAAAAGAAGGCCATCAATCACCTCTGGGATAACTGCGTAAGGCGTGTCTTTCAATGACCAGGACCATCGCATACATGATCCATCCCATGCAAGTGATCAAAATCAGAGATGCAAAAATCATGGCCGTGTTCATAGATCCTTGCCCAGCAACAATCAAGGCTCCTAGGCCGACACTTGATCCCATGAATTCGGCAACCACTGCACCAACCCAAGACAGCACGAGTGCAACTCTTACACCTGCCAAAATCAAAGGAGCGCCATTGGGTATTTTGAGCCAAACCAGTGTTTGAAAAGCACTGGCTCCTAACATTCGAAAGAGTTGCAGCTTCAACGCATCCACATGCTCCATGGCAGTTAGGGTGTTTTCCAGCAAGGGAAAAAAACAAATGAGAGCGGTCATCACCACCACTGGCAATGTACCAAAACCAAACCATAAGATGAACAATGGGGTCAAAGCCAACTTCGGAACAACTTGGGAGGCAACCACATAAGGCATGATCAAAGACTTCAATTTCGGAAATTCTCCTAAAAACACTCCCAGAAAAAATCCAATACCCCCTCCCAGGAAAAGACCACAAATCACTTCAAAAAGCGTTTGTGCAATGTGCCGATGGATCATGCCGCTTTGATGAGTTTGAAGCAAAAAGCTATAGACCTCTAGGGGAGTAGGAAGGATGAGGCTTGAGAAATGCCAAGTCTTGCAAATCAGCTCCCAAAGAAAGACTATGAGAACCAAGAAAAATACTTTTGAAAACAGTTTGTAAAGTGGGTTAAACATGTGAAAGCCCGAGGAAATCTTTAGCTCCAGCGTTTTTGGATAATTTGGAGCCAAGTGAAGTTCTCAAAATATACGAGTAATTTGCGAAATGAGCATCATCCTTGAGACTGGGTTTTCTTGAAGTCAAGAAATCAATGTCTTGGGTGTGAGCAAAATGACCATCCCGTAAAACATGAACTCGGTCCCCCAAGTAAATGGCTTCGTGAATATCATGGGTTACAAATACAGTTGTCAAACCCAATTGATCATGCAAATTTCTCAACTCTCCTTGAAGCTCGTCTCGTGTAATGGCATCCAAGGACGCAAAAGGCTCATCCAAGAGTAGAACCTTAGGAGAAGACACCAAAGCTCTTGCTATTGCCACACGACTTTGCTCTCCACCGGAGATTTGCCAAATGGGTTTATTCGCATGAGCAGATAAACCAAGCAATTCCAAAATGTTCATGGCTTGGCTCTTACCCCTTTGAGTGAGACCCTCTCTAAGTTTCATGGGCAAAAGGACATTGTCAATGACGCTCAACCACTCCAATAAATTGGGCTTTTGAAAAACATAACTGATGTCTTTCGTGGGTTTGGTTAATGCAGATCCTTTGAAAGATATTTTTCCATTTTGTGGTTGAGTCAATCCGCAGAGCAATTGAAGAAGAGTACTTTTGCCACATCCACTGCGCCCGATGATGCATTCAAAACCACCCTGCATCAAAGACCAATTTAGTCCGTCTAGGATGGATTTTTCCCCATACGAGAAACTGACACCTTGTAAAAACAACAAAGGCTGGGTCATCATCTCATCTGGAGGTAAGTTATTCATTTAAGCTTGAAAGGGCTAAATTCTGTACTGATCAAAGTTGTCACAAATGGAGATGGCACTTAACTCCAGGTCCACCATATTCACAAGATCTGCTAGTCCAAAGCGACCATCGTGATGCCAGCCAGCCTCTGGTGCTGTCATGGACCCAATCGCAGTAATTCTGGTGACGCCTGCTTGTGCCAAAAGTGGTGTCACTTCAGACAACTCTGATGTGCTCAAAGCAACGCCTACAGTTTGCAAGTAGGGCCTGGATTTAGCCAAACTGATGAGAACATCGGACCAATTTTCGAAAGCAACCACTTGTACAAAACGTTTGGAGGGACTTGGCGCCAAATCCACAACATCGTTGTGAATAACGACCCACGGCTGCTCTTTCAACTCAGTGCTCAATTTAGTGCCGAGCACTTCTAATGCCTTTGATTGAATGGCTTGATAACGTTGGCTTTGAAGCCAATGCTCCTGAGTGGCTTTTTCTGATAATTCACTCACGCTACTTGGGAAGCGGAAAGACTGAGTCTTGAGCTCAATCAACAAACGTTGAGCGAACTCCTGGGGTGAAATGGCTCCACCCTTTTGTACATAAAACACGTGTGGTGAATAGCACCCGCCCTTGTCGTGGGCAACAACATCCCATGCTGCTTTTGAGACACAATCAGCACTCAATGCTCGGTTCATGGAGCTCTTGGAGAGCAAAGCAAAACTAAGTTTATGCCCATACCCTAAAAAGCGTGTTGTGGCCGGCAATCTTGATTTGAGACTTTGCAAGCTAGCATCACTGCCATAAGCGAGCACCAACTGTGCAGCATTCAAGAGGGGCTGACAGCTGTCGTGTTCTCCGCCCTTCCACCAAACAATGGCCAATGCGTCTTTGATTTGTGGCAGGACTTGAACCAACAAACGAACAAACCAACTGACGAATAAAGGCTCTGCTGAAGCCACCTTTCCAATGCTAGGCGATTTGACGAGCAAGGCAGAAATCAAACTCCATAAGCCCAAGGCCGGTACATTCCCTGACCAGCTGTGAAGGGTCAATGAAGGAGGTACTGCACGGGTAAATCCTCCTCTCACATTGGGCACAAATTCCTCTAACACTTGTGGGTTGCTGAAGTCTTGTGCTAAAAAACGCTTCAATCCAATCAACTTGAAGGTTTGCAAATAAGAGTGCAAGGTCAATTTCATCATTTCGGGATCAAACCCAGTGACCTTTGGCAAAATCTCCAAGGCCTGTTTCATGATTGGACTATTTGTATCCAAAAGACCCACCACAACTTGATCTATGGCTTTGACAATATCGGCCAAGGGCGTTCTTTGTAGTTGCTCCTTACCAATTGTTTGGACATGTTCGGCCAGTTCTTCATATTGAGTTGCAGTTAAAGAAGGCACCTGCACACTGTAGGTTTGACCGTGGGTGTTGAACTCTAGGGTTTCCCAATTCACCTCACCCTCATCTAAACCGGGCAAGTAACCAGCTTTGAAGGGATCGTGAGCCATGTTCAATAAGCTCATCAGGACACACCTCTCACCTCGTGATGCTGTTGATCGACACCGATCGAGCATCCCTTGGGTTGAGCTCCGGACAATCGACCCAAGAGTTGAAACCCCTTATCGAACATGATTCCCAGATCTTCGGTCAATATGCACGAGACTGAATTGAAGTTGGCCAAATCACAATGGACCAATAAACCCGTTTCTCCAACCGGTAATGTCTCGCCGGAGACAGGATCAATCGTTTTTGATTTCATCCAGTGAGGTGCGAGTTTCAACACAGGAGTCTTGAATTGTCCATGATCATAGAACTGTGAACTCAGCTCTGTCATTCCATACATATTGATTGATTGTTGGGGCTCAACACCAAAAAAGTGATGTATCTTCTCGTAAAACACATGCATTGGAATTTCTCGACTCTGACCCTTAAAGCCTCCTGTGTCGAGTATCTTGCTGCCCCTAGGAAGTTGGAACTCAGTGTCTAGCCTGAGCTCTTCAAGTGCATCCATGAGATGCACGAAACTGAACGTAGCCCCCAACAGAGCAACAGACTTCCCCTCTTTGCATGCAAGATTTAAAAATTCAATGGCTTTGGGTACATCTAAAACCCCTTGATCAAACAAACACCGACTCTGGGGAGAACCAAATTCATTTCTAGCCAAATCCAAATAATGCGCCAAAGAAGAATTAGGCATATGGGCTTCGCTGGGAAAGAGAGTAGCCATGTGTGGCTTGCTTCCTAGCCCTGTCATGAAAGAAGGTTCAAAAAAACGCTTCATGGACAAGTCATAAATCTCTAAGCCGACGTGGTAATTTCGCCCCTTCATATCCCCTCTAGTGGTGCCACTGGTCATGAAGACCCTTGAGCATTCTTGGACCGGTTTACAACTGAGGGTTAAATCTTTAAAGGCGTTGATGGAAACAGCAGGAATGTCCATCCAAGACTTGACCCTTCTTGGCGTTTGGCCAAGAGACCTACAATAAGCTTGAAATGGTGAGTTGTGGGTGAATTGGTGATGAAAAATCTCAAGGGCCAATTCATTGAAATCACTCTCCCCAGCATCCTCTCTGAGGATGAAGTTATGAATGAGATTTTGCAAATGAGCACTCATGGCTTCCTTTGTTTGGCTGTGTCAAACGCTTTAAAAAAGCGTATCCCAAAGGAGGAGTGCAAAAAGAAGTGTTTCGTGCAGCTCTCCTTACGTCGGGATAATCCGATTCAAGTTCACGGGTTTGGAATCGATCCATCTCAGCCACCCAAAAAAGATCATCTAATCTGATTTAAGCTACACCCCGGAGCGATGATTATTTTAATCTAAAAGAGCCACATTGAACTCACTTGATCGAACCGTCAAAAATAAAAAATCCCTAGCCAAGCGAGGGATGGGTGAACAATTCGGAGAGAGTAAAGAGGTTTATTTCTTCAAAATACGCTCGGCATTCAAATGCTTGATTTGCTCCAAAACTTCAGGCTCTAGCCCAGACCCTTCGAGGTTTTTGATTTGGGTGTCCATAGGAACGTAAGGATAGTCACTTCCATAAGTCACTTGAGAGGATGGTACGAGCTTTAAGAGTGCTGCCATTGATGAGGGGTGTGTTGCATTGGCGGTATCGTAAAAGAGGCGCTTGAACTCGGCTTCAATGCCATTGGGAGCTATTTCAGCTATGTTTTTGGCTTGCCCGTGAAAGAAATTGATTCGCCCAGCCAGCATCGGAATGGTGCCACCTCCGTGAGAAAAGATCCACTTGATATCTCGAAATTTGGCCAAACTTCCTGAGAGAAGCAAACTCACAACAGCACGTGTGGTGTCATGTGGAACCTCGATGACTGCTGGATAAGTCCCAACAGACA
Source organism: uncultured Burkholderiales bacterium (assembly GCA_903865035.1). Classification (GTDB taxonomy): domain Bacteria; phylum Pseudomonadota; class Gammaproteobacteria; order Burkholderiales; family Burkholderiaceae_C; genus Limnohabitans. The sequence continues at coordinate 7,646 of CAIPII010000225.1, forward strand.
GGCGCCCACAGCAAGCAGCAACCAGGGGATGAAAATAAACCACAGCTTTGCGACGATTGAGCTCCGCGAAAATAGGAGCGAAATCAGCGTGTCCAGGCCATTTGTCTCCGTAATTGGTCTGTAAACCCACTCCATCTGCGCCGAGAACATCGAAGACGTACTCAATTTCTTTCAATGTACTGGGTACATCGACCATCGTTAAAGTCGCAAACATTCCAAAGCGATTGGGATAGTCCTTGACCAATTTGGCGGCATGGTCGTTGACCAAACGAACCATCTTGTTGATTTCAGGAACTGCGTAATCAAACCAAACGCCAGGGGTGGAAGCCAAAGACAAAATCGCCTTTGAGACTCCTGCCTTGTCCATGTCTTTGAATGCATTTTCAAGAGTCCACGCTTCTTGTTGAGCAAAATGAGGAATGCCACGTTTATTTTCCCAGTCGATCCAAGCGCGATGGTACTCTGGTGGATAAAAATGATGATGGGTATCAATCAATGCAGAGGATTTACTTTGAGCCAAGGCATCTTGACCATAACCAAGAGCAACCAAACCAGCGCTCAATCCAAGGGCTCCCCCGAAAGCTCCTTTTAGAACCGAGCGCCTGCTGGGTGAGCTCATTTGAGCATCTTGAATCACCAATGGATCATTGGTACACAAAAAGCAATTAGATTGTGGATGTGTGCAAGTTGTTGGAGTGAGCTTTTTGTACATGAGCCGTGAGTCCTTTCTACTTCAAGGGTACCAAGAGGTTTCATGAACTCCTTGGGAGTGAATGAAAACAAAGCCGATGTTGCACGCAAAAGGTGTACATCAAAAGCAGGAGATACCCTAGGACGAAGGAGATGACTTACTCGGCTTTGATACCAGCTTTCTTAACGATATTGCCCCATTTTTCACTCTCTGCTCGGATGAATTTGGTGGCTTCATCAGGGCTGGTGGGCGTGGGTGTGAGGCCCAATTTTTTGAGCTGCGCTGAAATGTCTGGATCTTTCAGGGTTGTAACGATCGCTTGATTGAGTTTGGCAACCACCTCAGGAGGGGTTTTAAGGGGTGCAGTAAATGCATACCAATTGACAGCTTCAAATCCAGGAAAACCCGATTCAGCAACAGTGGGTACATTAGGCAGTACATCCAAACGCTTACTACCAGTGACTGCCAAGGCGCGAAGCTTGCCCGATTGAATGAATTGCATGGCATCAGTTGGACTCGAGAAGATAGAGGGCAAGACTCCAGACATCAAGTCGTTCATGGCAGGAGCGCCACCTCGATAGGCAATGTGCTGGTTGGTCAGACCTGCAGTGATTTTGAAAAACTCCCCAGCCAGATGTCCAGCACTTCCAACCCCTGATGAGCCGAAACTCTCCTTAGAGGATTCCACTCTACCTTCTTTGATGTAGTCTTGAAGCGATTTAACCGGACTATTGGCATTGACAACCAACACATTAGAGAAAACGATGGCCAAACTCAATGCTTGCATGTCAATGGCTGGGTCATAGCTCAGTTTATTGATGTGTTGGTTAACGGCCAAGGAGCCAATGGTTCCCAGCATGATGGTATATCCGTCTGGAGCACCTCTTACGGTTAGCTCACTGGCAATGTTTCCACCAGCCCCGGGGTGGTTGTCAATCAGGACATTTTCATGGAGAAGATCTTGCATCTTAGGGCCCATGATTCGCGCCACTGTATCGGCACTTCCTCCAGGAGCAAATCCAATCAAGATTTTGATGGGGTGTGATGGAAAGGACTCTGCAGCATTCACACTCAAGTGGTACGTGAAAGAAAATGCAAAGCAAAGAGTCAAGATTTTGAAGTACATGTGATTAAAAAAACGTTGATTTAATTCGGTAGTGAATTTTAGATGTTAAGTTAAAAAAGTAAGCAATCTAAAAGCTAGAACCATACAAGGAATATACGATTAAAGAAATTTAATCATACTGCCTTGGGTTACTGAGTACATCTTAATTTACGAGGGAAAAATCTTCGAAATCACGCATCGGCTTGGAGAGCTGGTGCTGCGAGATGAAATGCGTCAAGCTTCAAGCAATGCTCATCAATGGATTTGATGATAGGCCAACGATCCATATCAACTTTAAACCTTCTGGCACTCTCCACTTGTGGAACCAAGTAGACATCGGCCAAAGTTGGAGAGTTCCCAAAACAAAATTGCCCCCTATTGGATGAGTCTTTCAAAATGCTCTCGAGCGCATCAAAACCACTGGCAATCCATTTTTCACACCAATCATTGACTTGCTCTTCACTTGCAGCCAAAGACTTCCTGAGATGCTCAAGCACTCTTCTGTTGTTCAATGGGTGAATATCGCATCCGACCAAAGCAGCCATGGCTCTTACATGTGCTCGTTCAAAGGTATTTTTGGGTAAAAGTGCAGGATTTGGATAAGTTTCCTCAAGCCACTCCAAAATGGCAGGCGATTGAATCAATAAGTGTTCAGGAGTTTTCAATGCGGGAACAAACCCCTGAGGGTGAATCGCTTTGTATTCAAGCTTCAAATGCGCTTCAGTTCTCAAATCCACCGCAATGTGCTCTACTTTTAAGTTTTTTAAATTCAATGCAATGCGAAGTCTGTGAGAAGTACCACTTCGAAAAAATGTGTATAGCTGCATGGAAAACAAAGAATTCGTTGAAAAAAGATCTTAAAGCAAAATGATACTTAAGAATTGCATTTGAACTGAATCAAATACAAACGTACATAATATTGATTCAACTCAAATCAAGCACCCTACCCCTGAGCATTGCAAAAATTGGGGTCAGGTAATCTTGAATCTAGACTAAGCAATGGGTGTTTCAAAAAAAGCTAGAAGTTTTTAAAACTCTAGCGTTTGACCCTCTACCATTTGAATGATTTTGGATTTGGAATTTTTCATGGCTTGTAAGAACTCATTGACAGTCCCTTTGGCCAAAGGATTGGATCCATAGTGCATGGGCATGACCATCTTGGGCTTGATCCAAGTGTTAATGGCGTAGGCTGCTTCAGCAGGACCCATTGTGAAATTCCCACCAATGGGGATCAAGACCAGGTCTGGAGCGTAATATTCGCTGATGAACTTCATATCTGGAAACAGACCAGTGTCACCCATATGCCAAATTTTAAAACCGTTTTCAAGCTCGATGATATAACCCACAGGCTCTCCGGCAGGATGTGATTCGGCTTTACCTGTGTTGGGGTTGTTAAACACCAACAAAGAGGAGTGATCGGCATGAACTGCGGTAACTTTGACTCCAGCAAAGGGCTCAATTGTTCCTGATTTGTTGAATCGATGAGTTAAATTGGCCGGCATGATACCCAAAGTGATGAGTGGTGTGATCATGTCCGCTGGACCGTAGAGAACAGCTTGGTTAAGTTTTGCAATATCTGGAGCATCTGCTAGGTGATCAACGTGAGCATGGGTAACGAGTAAGAAATCAACATGACCTAAAGCTGAAAGATCCTTTTTAAATTCGACTGGTGCTTTAGGACCCTGAGTGATCCAAGGATCAATGACGATGCTCTTTCCTCCAGTCGTTTTGATGCGAAAGCCAGATTGACCCAGCCAAAGAAGTTGTGTCTTCCCCTTCACTTCAGACTGAGCTTGAGCTGATATTGCAATGCAAAATGCAAAAAACAAAGTCATAAGTTTGGATTGAACTGTTATGTTATTCATGATCATTCTTTAGTTTGAGTAAATATCAAGACTATATCCCGTTAATAAAAAAGAGAAGTTAGGGGATGTATGGGGTTTTGATCA
>CAIPII010000226.1 GCA_903865035.1 uncultured Burkholderiales bacterium
GATTTATCAAATGCCTCACCCGCTGCATCATCGATGCTCTCACCCAAAAGCTCGTAATGGGCCATTGATTTCACACTCATGAGTTGAGTATGTCCTCCAGAGACCAAAAGGCAAAGGAAAGGAAATTGGGGAGCATCTTCACTCAAAAAGGGGGAGAGCAAATGCCCCTCCAGGTGATGGATGCCCATCAAAGGAATGTCAAGGGCAGCGGCCATAGAGGCCGCAACGCCAGCACCCACCAGCAAGGCCCCTGCCAATCCTGGTCCTTTCGTGTAAGCCACCAACCCGAGATCCTTTGGTGAAAGATTGATTTGATTCAAAACTTTGCTCACCAACGGGGAAATTCTCTCAATGTGGTCTCTGCTGGCCAATTCAGGCACAACTCCACCGTAGGGTTGATGTAGCACAATTTGCGAGTGCAACGCATGTGCTTTGAGTTGAGGAGCACTTTGGCCGTTTTGCACAACCACCGCGACTCCCGTTTCATCACAAGACGACTCAATACCTAAGATGTACATTTGTATTTAGCTGAGTTAGCGAACCTGAATAAAGGACTTTTTAATCGAACTGATTCTAATGACTTTGTGATTGAACAAGATTATTCTTAGCTTTGCACAATTCTTAACGTTCAGTTCATTAGCCGAAATTTAAATAATCAAGGACAATTGAACCATGGGCATCAGTCAATACATCAAAGAAATTGGACGCGGCAAAGAAGGCGCCAGAAGTCTAAATTCTGATCAAGCAGAAAACTTGATGGGTTTGATCTTGGATGGACAGGTGAGTGAGCTTGAACTCGGCGCATTTTGTTTGGCGATGAGAATCAAGGGGGAAACCCCAGCTGAGATGGCTGGCTTTTTAAGAGCCATTCATGCGCGTCTCAATTTCGTTCAACACATGAACGTTGGCGCTTCCATGGCCAAGGCGGTCGTGGTTATACCCAGCTATAACGGGGCGAGAAAACTTCCACTTTTAACCCCCTTGTTGGCGGGATTGCTGTCAAAAGCAGGATTTGCAGTTCTGGTGCATGGCCACTCTTCAGAAGACCAACGTGTCACTTCAAAGGCATTGTTTGAAGCATTGAATTGGCAACAGATCAAGCTGGGTGATGCCGCAAGCTTGAATGGCTGCGATATTCGTTTCATAGATACTCAAGAGATCTCTGTCGCACTCACGCACTTGCTTTCGCTGCGAAGAATCATTGGACTGAGAAATTCAGCCCACAGCTTGGTCAAGCTCATGAACCCCGTTCGAAGCGAAATGCCCGTGATCTTGCTCAGCAGTTTCACCCATCCCGAATATGCCATCTCGATGGGCGAAACCCTCAAAATCACTGGTCAAAGTGCACTCTTGTTGAGAGGAACTGAGGGAGAAGCCGTGGCAGATCCCAGAAGAACACCTAAAATGCTTGGGTTTACCAATGGTATGGAGGTCCCACTACAAGAGGCCACCATGGGCAGTGTTGCTGGCATTGAATTGCCCACTCAAATTGACCCACAAACGACCGCCCATTTCATTCAAGATGTTTTAAATGGGAAACTTCCAGTTCCGCAACCCATTGAAAAAGAAGTGCAAGCCGTCATGGCACTCTTTGCATTCATCGAAACATCAAGCCTCGCGTCAAAATCATGAAAATGCCCCAGCATCCGTTACTTCACCCCACTGAAAGACCTCCATCTCCATTGGTCAAATTGGTGGGTGCTGGCCCAGGAGATCCAGAGCTTTTAACGCTCAAAGCGCTCAAAGCGCTCGAGTGGGCAAGTGTGGTCTTGATCGATGACTTGGTCTCCGAGGACATTTGCGACTTAATTCCCACCACTTGCCGCAGAATCCACGTGGGCAAGCGAGGCGGTTGCAAGTCAACACCACAAGCTTTCATCGAAAAACTCATGGTTCAACATGCACTCAATGGCGAGCGCGTGGTTCGCTTGAAAGGCGGTGACCCCTTCATCTTTGGCCGTGGGGGCGAGGAAGTGGAGTCTTTGAATTCCGCTGGCATTGAGGTTGAAGTCATCAATGGCATCACCTCAGGACTGGCTGCGCTCACAAGCCTTGGTGTGCCTTTGACTCACCGCGAACACGCACATGGGGTGGTTTTTCTGACGGGTCACGCTCAGCCAAACGCCATCTCTCAAGACTGGGAAAACTTAGCAGCAAGTGCACACCTGCTCAAACTGACCATGATCATCTACATGGGCATTGGAAGTTCGCAATCTATTCAAGATGGACTGCTCAAGGGGCTTCCCAAGAACACGCCCGTTGCCGTCATTGAGCGAGCCAGTTCACCTCAACAACGACATGTCGTAACAGAGCTCCAAGATTTGTGCGCCCAAATTGATGAACATCAACTCTGCAGCCCATCGGTGATTGTGGTGGGCAATGTTTTAAAAGGCATGGCTTGCCTGAGAGACACAACCCTTGGTTTTGAATCCTATTCAAACGATTTGGGCTACCCTTCGCACAAGAAAGCCTGACACCAAGGACCCTCTTTTTAGCGCCAAAAAAGCTCTGATCGATTCGTTCGAACCTTTTATGGCTTTGAGACCTGATCATTGTCCTTGATCGCTCCTAAATTTGGGCTTTGTCGTGCGAAAATACCGTTTTCGCGCTCAAAAGAACATTTGTAACATACCCTTTTGAGCGCTCATGCAAAACGATTAGGAGCTTCAAAATCATGGATGTAGAAAGACTCAACCTCATTGGCACCACCCTTACCGATTTGGGTGCTCGTACGCAAGAACTTCGGGGGTATCTTTGACTACGATGTCAAAGCAGAGAGACTTCGCACCGTCAATGCATCCCTAGAGGACCCCTCCGTCTGGAACGAGCCCAAGAAAGCCCAAGATTTAAGCCGTGAGAAAAAATCTCTTGAGGACGTGGTCAATACCTTGACACGCCTAGAGCAAGAAATCGGTGACAACCTAGAACTCTTTGAAATGGTCAAAGCCGAGTCCGATGAAAGCGGACTCTTGAGCATTGAAGCTGAAACTCAAGAACTCACCAAAACCATTGAAGGCTTGGAGTTCAGAAGGATGTTCAACAATCCTGCGGATCCAAGCAATGCATTTTTGGACATTCAAGCTGGCGCTGGGGGTACCGAGGCCTGTGACTGGGCGAGCATGCTTCTCAGGCAATATCTGCGCTACGCAGAGCGAAAAGGTTTCAAAGCGGTCTTGGAAGATGAGTCTGCTGGGGACGTTGCTGGCATCAAAAGTGCCACCATCAAAATTGATGGCGAATACGCATTTGGACTTTTGAGAACAGAGACTGGCGTTCACCGCTTGGTGCGAAAGTCACCCTTTGACTCTTCAGGGGGTAGACACACGAGTTTTGCGAGTGTCTTTGTATACCCTGAGATCGATGACACCATTGAGATCGATATCAACCCAGCTGATGTGCGGGTAGACACCTTTCGTGCCAGTGGCGCGGGTGGGCAGCACATCAACAAAACAGACTCTGCTGTTCGTTTGACTCACTTACCCACAGGCATTGTTGTTCAATGCCAAGACGGCAGGAGTCAGCACGGCAATCGAGACGTGGCGTGGAAGCGTTTGAGAAGTCGACTTTACGACTTTGAGATGAGAAAAAAAATGGAAGAGCAGCAAAAGCTAGAAGACACGAAAACCGACGTGGGTTGGGGTCACCAAATTCGCTCCTATGTTTTGGATCAAAGCAGAATCAAAGATTTGCGCACTGGCGTTGAAGTCTCCAACACACAAAAAGTGCTCGATGGTGAGCTTGACTCTTTCATTGAAGCCTCGCTGAAACAAGGCGTCTAAAGTTCACTGGATGGGCGTTTTGCCCTTTGAGTTCGACTATTATTGTCCCCAACCCCAAGTGTTGGGACCTACACACCTTTGGAGTGATGCATGTTGTCAGAAAATTTGTCTCAATTGATTAAGCGCCAAGACTATGAGCCTAGCGCTTACCTGGTCGAGCACATTGACCTCACCTTTGATCTTGACCCCATCAAGACCAGAGTGCTCAACAAGATGAAAATGCGTCGCAACCCTGATGTTGCAGCCCAGGCCTTGCGTCTGAATGGTGAAGAACTCAGTCTGGCCAGGGTCTTGGTCAACGGCCAGGGGACTTCCTTCAAAATTGAAGGTGATGTATTGGTGCTGGAAAATCTCCCAGAAGGCCAAGACAGCTTTGATTTAGAAATTTTCACAACTTGCAATCCCAGCAAAAACACAAAGCTGATGGGTTTGTACGTCAGTCAATCCTCCTTTTTTACCCAGTGTGAGGCAGAGGGCTTCAGGAGAATCACCTACGCACTGGATCGCCCGGACGTCATGAGCACGTTCACAGTGCTTCTTCGCGCTGACAAGACCTTTTATCCGGTTTTGCTCTCCAATGGCAATTTGGTTGAAGAAGGCCAACTCGAGGGTGATCGCCACTTTGCCAAATGGTCCGATCCGCATAAAAAACCCAGCTATCTTTTCGCACTGGTGGCTGGCCAGTTTGTCTCTCGTGAACAAAAAATCGTCTCCAAAAGCGGTTCAGAGCATTTGTTGCAAATTTTTGTTCGCCCTGGAGACCTTGATAAAACAGAACACGCCATGCACTCCCTGATGGCCAGCATAGCTTGGGATGAGGCACGATTCGGTTTAAAACTTGATCTCGAGCGGTTCATGATCGTGGCCACTGCCGACTTCAACATGGGGGCCATGGAGAACAAGGGCTTGAACATTTTCAACACCAAGTTTGTGTTGGCCAACCCTCAAACCGCAACCGATACCGATTACTCAAACATTGAGAGCGTTGTGGGTCATGAATACTTTCACAACTGGACGGGTAACCGAATCACCTGCAGGGATTGGTTTCAGTTGTCTCTCAAGGAGGGATTGACCGTCTTTAGAGACCAAGAATTCAGCCAAGACCTGGCCAACTCACCCTCCGCTGTTGCAGTCAAGCGAATTGAAGATGTGCGTCTCCTCAGAACAGTGCAATTCCCAGAGGACGCAGGCCCCATGTCTCACCCAGTGAGGCCTGACGAATACCTGGAGATCAGTAATTTTTACACCGTCACCATCTATGAAAAAGGTGCTGAAGTGGTTCGCATGATGCAGACCCTGGTCTCCAAGTCTGGTTTCAGAGCGGGCATGGACTTGTACTTCAAACGCCATGATGGACAAGCCGTCACCTGTGACGATTTTGTACAAGCCATTGCCGACGCCAATCCGCAATCCCCGCTTGCTGAGAACTTGGAAGTATTCAAGCGCTGGTACTCACAAGCTGGCACACCAGTACTCAGAGTCAAAACACACCACGATGCTGAAAAAGCTCAACTCACAGTGGTCTTGTCGCAAGAGCAAAGTGCAAATCACGCAGGCAACCAACCCTTTTTGATTCCCGTGATGACGGGTCTCATTGGGTTAGATGGCCAAGAAAAAGCAGCATCAAAACTCTTGGTGCTGAAAGAGAAAGAGGCCACTTTTGTTTTTGACAACATCCAAACTCCAGCCATTGCCTCGGTCTTGAGGGGCTTTAGCGCTCCTGTTCTTTTGGAACAAGACCTGAACGAGCAAGAGCTCCTGACACTGCTTGCACACGATAGCGATCCCTTCAATCAATGGGAAGCTGCTCAAAAGTTGTGTGTAGCCTCTGCCGTGAGTGCCTATCACGCAAAAACAGCTTCATTGGGTCAGAGCCAACACCAGGCTCCTCTGTCGAGCGCGCTCATTGATGCTTTCAAAGCGGTACTCACCAATGAGCATTTGGATCCAGCCTTCAAAGAGTTGGTCTTGACGCTACCAAGCGAGAGCTACATTGCTGAACAGTTGACTCAGGTGGATCCTGAGATCGTGCACCACGTTCGTGAAGAGATGAAAGCACAATTGGCTCAGGACTTACACGAAGAGTGGACCTGGGTTTATCACCACCACACCGTCCATGGTCCTTATCAGGCCGATCCTGTCTCTACAGGCAAAAGAGCACTACAAGGCATGGCACTACACTTTCTGTGCTTGGAGTCGAGAAGAACACAAGACCCCGTTTGGCCTGGCGTCACTTACCAAAAATTCAAAGACGCATCAAACATGACTGAAAAGTTTGCGGCGCTCTCGGCATTGGTTCAAAGCGGTCAAGCCTTGGCAGAAAACGCGTTGACCCATTTCTACAATCAATTCAGCAAGGAAGCGTTGGTGCTGGACAAATGGTTCGCTCTTCAAGCAAGCGCTTGTGAGCGTGACACAAGTGTGCTGCAAAAAGTCAAGCAACTGATGCTACACCCAGACTTTCAGA
>CAIPII010000227.1 GCA_903865035.1 uncultured Burkholderiales bacterium
CCTGGAAAGAGCGTGAATCGAGCTCTGCGATCACATCTCCTGCTTTCACCGTTTTACCCTCGGTGAACAAAATGCTTTTGAGCTCTCCATCAACCTTGGCCCTGACCTGAGCTGTGTTCATGGCGGTGAGCGTTCCAATGGCGTTGACCGTGTCGTTGACATCCATGAGGGTTGCAACGCCAACACTCACCGGTTGAGCACGACCTCCTGCAAAACCAGAGAAACCACCAAAACCCCCTTTAGATCCAGGCCCCTTGGCACCGTCCTCGGTTTTGGGAGCCAAGGGGGCTGAGAGCAACCAGGTTTTCCAGTGGGGGTACCACCAAGCCAGGCTCACAACAACCGCCACTATCCCCGCCCAAACCATGGGGTTGGAGGGAGCTCGGCCACTTTGGGCGCGCAAACGCTGATGGGTAGAGGTTTTTTGCATTGGCGTCATAGGAGTGTGAAGGTCAGACACGGGTGGCTCTTTCATGCATTTGTATTCGAATGAATCAACACTTGGATGGTATAGAGGACCCAAATCCGGTTGACTGGGGCCTATCCAAGACTTGGGCTTAGCACCCATCACCCCTGATGTTAACTGGGCTTTGAGTCCCCAATGTGAAGAAATGAAAACGCCCTGAACACCCAAGGTTTTGTAATGACCAGAGCCTTAGAGCTCTAACTCACAAGAATCTGACCGCCAAAGCGCAAACCAGGCTCAAGAGCACACTGCTGGCCAGTGGTAGGTGCCAATTTCGGCGAAAGAGCCTGAAGTGAAAATCCCCGGGCAAGCGGCCCACGCCCAAGTGTCTGAGCCAAGGACCCAGCGCATCGATCAAGAGCAACATCACCAACAAGACCAGGATCCAACGAATCATGCTTGAGCCCGCTCAAAGGGTGTGAGAGCGGTCCCCATGGGCAAAGCCCATGGGCTCCCAGGGCTCGCCCACACCCAAGGCGATGACTTTGAAGAGTTCTCCCATCTCGTGCTCGGCAATGAGTTTTTGCACCATGGCTTTGTCTTGAAGGCTTGCATCTTGGACCAAGTCCAGGAGTCCACTGTTGATCAAAAAATGAGCTTGCGTGGTGTAACCGAGCACATTCATACCAGCGTTTTGGGCGGTCAAGGCAACGCTTGAAAAATTCACGTGTGCGGTGATGTCTTTAAGCCCTACGTCTACCAAGGGGTTGGTGTCCGATAGGTGGGCGCGGTGGCACATGAGAGTGCCTTGGCACCTCTCGGGGTGGTAGTACTCTTTTTCAGGGAAACCGTAATCGATCAAAAAGACCGCACCCTTTGTCAATCGATCGGCCAAGGTGTTGATGAAGGCTTCGGCTTGGGGGTGGATTTCGGTGAGGTAATCGTGAAAGCCTTCAGGCTCAAGGGGCGTGCGCAAAGGGCTCTCGCGATCTTCAAAACGCCATTCCATGTTTTCTCGGGAAGGGTCTAAGCTAACGCCTCGCTCCAACCACACACCCTTTGTGCGCTGAAGCAGTTTGATGGGCATCGCATCCAGCACTTCGTTGCCCAAGACCACGCCCTCAAAGTTTGGGGGCAATTCATGCACCCAAGTGACTTGGTCTTTGAATTCGGCCAAAACTTGGGCTTGGCGCTCTTTCAAGCTCATGGACACATCGACGATCACGTAGCGACGGATGCGATGACCCAAACTGCTCAAGAGCTCTTTGGCCATGGTGCCGTTTCCCGCACCAAACTCCCACACCTCATCGGTTTGGGTTTGGTCCAATGCTTCTAATACCGAGCGCGCCAAGGTCTGCGAGAAAAAGCGAGACATCTCAGGCGCCGTCACGAAATCCGAACTCGAAGGACTCAAACCAATGGGCTGAATGCTTTGGCTGTAGTAACCCAAGGTCGGCGCGTAAAGCGCCAAAGCCATGAAGCGATCAAAGGGGATCCATCCTCCTGCGTTCTCAATCACCCGCGCCATGAGCGCTTGAAGCTTGTCAGAATTCGAGGCAGGTGTTGTATTGCTTTGCGTCACTTTGGAGCACCATGAAGAGGTGGAATATTGAGTCTTGAATATAACACCTCCCCCCCTTGAAGCTTGAGCCAAAAGCCTCAGTTCAAGGGCCACTTGGGCGGCGTTCAACCAAGCAGTCCCTTTGCCCTTTAAAATCATGTTTTTCTATTCTTGAAGACCAACACATGCAAGCTTGGGTATTGATCACTGGAGGCGCCAAGCGACTGGGCAGGGCCACCTGCTTGGGCTTTGCCAAAGCGGGTTGGAACGTGGCTTGTCACTTCAATGCATCAGGCGCAGAGTGCAATCAACTGC
>CAIPII010000228.1 GCA_903865035.1 uncultured Burkholderiales bacterium
CAAGATGGCAAGCGCCTTGGAGGCCGCCTTTTGAGATCGCAAAAAACGACCGGCCAGCAGCAAAGACAAAGACTCAACCACGCCACGCTGCAAAGCGCGCTCTCTTTGCTGGGCTCTCCACCGCTTGGCCAAGGAGGGCATCTCAATCAAGACACCAAAGGCGCGAAGAATCGCATAAATCAAGACAACACTACCGACCCACAAAAGTAGGGCCAAATTCAAAGACACATCGACCCGGTAGGGCGGAAAAAACAAAGTCACCAAACCTTGTTGCGTGCCCATGAAAAGGGAGCTCGCCACAGCAACAGCAAAGAGCGCCAAAAACCAAAATGCTGTTTTCATGTCATCGGCTCGCTTGTGCGTTGACCAAAGCGCTCAAAGTCTGCTCCAGCCTGGGCACATCGAGGGTGTGCAGGTCTTTCTCGATTTGCTCCAAAGCGCTTTGAGCGATTTGCGTGTTTTTATTTTTCAAATCAAAGTAGGACTTCACTTGCACTTGAACGGCACCGATGTCCTGTCTTGCCGCGTCCGCCTGCCTCGAGAGCAAGGCCAAGCGAGCATTCAAGAGCTTGAGCTTCAAATTCTCTCGAATGAAAAAGCCTTGCTCAGGAGACACCAAAGTCGCCTGTGGGTTGTCGATTTCGCTCACACGGACCAAACCCTTAAAGCCATCCCAAAGGTTTTGGATGAGACTCTTCAAAAAGCTTTGAGACAGGGTCTCCACCCAAGTCGCAGGCTTGGCCACGTTTGTTGTTGCGCCAGCCGAGCCAAGGCTCTCTCGCTTGGAGCCCACTTCATTGGCCAGTGGCATGACATCCAAGAGGTGAACCACCTGATCAATCTCAATCAACAAATTGGGGGTATCGGCCAAGGCGGTTGATTTGATTTGATTCAAATCGTGTTTGACCGCGGCAGACAAAGCCGCAAAACGAGGTGAAGACAATTTGGTGAGCTTTAAATCGGCCACTCTGAGTGTTTCAAGCAAAGGCTGAACACTACCCGTCATTTGCGCTTGCTGTTGGGCCAAATGCACGGCAGACTCCAGCTCATCAAGGGTGTTTTCATCCCTGGAGCGCGTGAGCGTTTGCATCAATGCTTCGAGTTGGGTGCGTTGAAGGGCCACCTCAGAGAGCTTGCCATCGGTCAAAGACAAATGTGCTGCCGTCTCGCGCGAGAGCTCGCTGGCCTCTTTGGCAAGTCCCTTGGCCTCTTGCGCCAGCTCTGATGTATTGGCACTTTGTTTGGCGAGCAACTCTTCAATGGAATTGAGCTTCATCCAAAGCAGCAAGCACCCCAGACAGGCCAAGAGGGCCAGCGCCCAAGCAAAGCGGCCCAGTCCCAGCGATTGCCACAAAGGCATGGTGGGGGTGTTGGGCGGCAAATGTTCCGTGCTCGGCGCGCCTGAGACGGTTGCTCCCTGGGGCTTTGGGTCTGAAGGATCTGGTGTGGGAGCGGATGTGTTCATTGAAATGATTTTAGTGAGACCAGGAGATCTTCTGTCTGTAGGCGTGACCGCACAACAACACCAAAACCCAAGAGCTCGAGTTGTTTTGCAATTCTTTCATGGGTGGCGAGTGCTTTGGCGCTTGAAAACTCAACCCCAGGCAATAAACTCGCCAAATGTTGGGCCGCTTGAGAGCTGGTGAAAAGCCAAACGCTTTGGTCGCGCAAAGCCTCTTGGGCCATTTTGATTTGAGGCTCTGCCCATCTTGGAGCACCCCTCAAATAAGCCACCACAAATTGAACTTCAACCCCTTTGGCTCTGAGCTGTTGAGCCAAATAGGCCCGCCCAACCCCGGCATCCTCTTGCTCTGCTGATGCAACCTGTGCCTCAAAAGCAATGCTTGAATCCCCTCCTTGAGCTTGTCCTCCTCGCACCACCAGCACACGCTGCCCCGCTTGGATGCGATCTTGAACCCGAAGCCACAATTGATCGGTGTCCCAAATGCCAACCGATTCGTCTGGAATTTGAATGTTGGAGAACTCAACCCCTTCTCTGATCAATGCAGCTCGAGTCCCTGGACCCGTCGCCCAGCACTCTGGCAATGGGCAAGGCAATGGCGGGCGGTGGGCGAAGAAATGCTGCACCGCTTGGGGACTGACAAACATCACCGATTGGTATCGATCGATGCCCTGCCAAGCTTGCAAAACCAAAGCACTGTCGTGGGGCTCAGTGGTATCGATCAAAGGCCAGTGGCGCAAATCAAACCCCTCATGCTTGAGGGCTGACTCCAAAGGATGGACCGCTTCTTGAAGCAATGGCCTTGTGATGATGACCGTCTTTTTTGTCATGATCCCAAAGCCCCGGAAACATCAAGTGGTCAAAGCCTTGGCGCCTTGTGCAATCAGCATGGAGGCCACATCTTGACCCAAGGCTTGCGCTTGCTCGGTATTGGCAACTTCGCGCGTCAAGCGAGCTTGAACCAATGGGGCGTTTGATTGCACATCGCCCCAAGCAGCCCTGAGTGTGAGGTACTCTCCGCTGAGCGTTGCATAGGCTGCCAATGGCATTGAGCAACTCCCACCCATGGTGCGACTGACTGCACGCTCTGCAGCGACGGCCAACCAAGTGCTTTGATCGCTGAGCGCCTTCAAAGCCTCTTGAATGTCTTCTCGATGGGCCATGATCTCAATGCCCAATGCACCTTGACCGGCGGCGGGGAGCATTTCTTCGGGCTCAAAAATGGCGCGAATGCGCTCAGACAATCCAAGCCTTTTGAGGCCCGCAGCAGCCAAGACGATGCCCTGATAAAGACCTTCGTCCAGCTTTCTCAGCCGGGTATCTAAATTTCCACGCAAAGGCTCGATGTTCAAATCGGGCCTGAGCGATTTCAAGAGCACTGTTCTTCTCAGGCTTGAAGTCCCAACGGTGGCGCCTTTGGGTAAATCGTGAAGGCTTGCGTAATGGGGAGATACCCAAGCGTCCCTGGGATCCTCACGCTCCATCACACAACCCAGTGCAAATCCAGGGGGCAACTCCATGGGCACGTCTTTGAGAGAGTGAACGGCCAAGTCGGCTTTGCCAGACTCCAAAGCCACTTCAAGTTCTTTGACAAACAAGCCCTTGCCACCCACTTGACTGAGCGCACGGTCCAAAATTTGATCGCCTTGCGTGGTCATGCCCAGCAATTCAACAACGTGACCCGATTGCTCCATGAGCGCTTTAACGTGCTCGGCTTGCCATAGTGCCAAGCGACTCTCACGCGTGGCAATGGTGATCAAAGCGTTGGGGGAATGGGGGGAATGCGTATTCACCAAAGGATCCTCAAAGGTTTGTTTGATGACTCATATTAACATGATCAATTGCGGAACAATCTCATGCCACCAAGGACTTCAAAGGCACATTTGGGTCTGAGACTTGGGCTTGAGAGGGGGAGATTTTTTGCTCAAACATTTTCTTGGCCATCATGTGATCCATGGGTGAATTGACCGTCTCTACACACTGCAGGACATCTTGCTTGTAGTGAAAGAGTGAGAAGCTTTGGGCGTTTGCACCTGGTCTCTTGACTTGGGTCAGCTCGGGCTCAAAGAGACCCACCATCTGCAATCGCATGGCTCCTTGTTCAGACCAAAACCAAGGGGTTGGCTGGTACTTGGTGGCTTGACCACACAAGTTTTGTGCAGCAATTCGAGCTTGATCGTTCGCGTTTTGGATCGACTCCAAGCGAAGCGTTTCACCGTTTGCATGGTATGGAAAACGCGTGCAGTCACCAATGGCCCAGACACAAGGGTCAGAGGTTCTCAGGTGCTCATCCACCACCACGCCTTGCGAACACTTCAAACCAGCTTCAAGCGCTAGCGTCTCCTCGGCCACGGCACCGATGCCCAAGAGCACACACTCGGTGTCAATGTGACCTGTCTCCAACTCAATGCGAGTGAGTCGATGGCCCTCAAACTCAAAACCCTTGATGTTGGCTTGCATGCGAATGTCAACACCTGCGCTCAAATGGGTTTGCAACACGTGCTGTGACAACTCAGGAGAGATCGAGCGCGCAAGCAACCTTGGAGCAACTTCCAAGACGGTGACTTTTTTACCCAAAGCGTTGAACGTTGCTGCCAACTCCAACCCAATGAACCCGCCCCCAATGAGGGTGAAAGAGGAGAGGTGCGAGAACCGCTCTCTGAGCGCTTGAGCATCCTTGGCCGTTCTGAGAAAGTGGACGTTCTCAGTTCCTTTGGCTATGCTTGGAAGCGTACGGGCACGTGTTCCCGTGGCGAGCACCAACTTGTCATATTGAAGCACCAAACCAGAGCTCAAGTGAATCTCTTTTTTGGCCACATCCAAATGCTTGGCAGGATTGGCCAAATGCACCTGGATGCCATGCTGATCAAACCAAGTCTGGGCTTTGATGGTTTGAATGCTCTCTTCGGGATTTTTAAAGTAGGCTTTGGACAAGGGCGGGCGTTGATAGGGGAGCACATCCTCCTCACAAACCAAATGGACGTTGGGGCCTTGACCCAGCTCAACCAATGAAGCGCACAACTGAGCAGCAGCGTGCCCACCACCAACAATGACAATAGTCTCTGATTGCATTTGAGAAGAACCTTTTGAACGTTAAAGAACCCAAAGCCAGTTGAGTCCGTGCACCCTATTTTAAAGGCGCATTGAGCACTCCACGAATTGAGATCCCTGGGAGACATTGCAAGCTCAAGGGGTATGGATGAATCGCTGGGAAGTTGTCAGTGCACAAAAAATTGGCACCAAGGCATCAAATTAACGCTTACGCTTTGACTTGGGTTTGTCGAAGCGCCTTAAAATACCCAAATGTCTACAAATCCACTCGAAAACAAGGCTCAAGCTTGGTCGGCTTTATTCACCGAACCCATGAGCGAATTGGTACAGCGCTACACCTCCAGCGTTTTCTTTGATCATCGCTTGTACAAAGCCGATATCCAAGGCTCCTTGGCTCACGCACAAATGCTTTGCAATGTTGGCATCTTGAGCCAAGCCGATTGGCAGGCCATCGAAAAAGGCTTGCTGCAAATTCGACAAGAAATTGACGACGGACAATTCGAGTGGAAACTCGCTTTGGAGGACGTTCACCTCAACATTGAGGCCAGGCTCACTCAACTGATTGGAGACGCTGGCAAGAGGCTTCACACCGGTCGCTCACGCAACGACCAAGTCGCCACCGATGTGAGACTTTGGCTCAGAGATGAGACGCAAGAAATCATTGAACTTCTTCAAGCGCTGCAACGCGCGTTGCTCAGTGTGGCGGAACAACACGTGGACGTGATTCTTCCTGGCATGACCCACTTGCAAGTGGCTCAGCCCGTGAGTTTTGCTCACCACTTGTTGGCCTACCTTGAGATGTTTGCACGCGATGAAGAGCGCATGCGAGAGGTCAAAAAACGCACCAACACCCTCCCCTTGGGCGCTGCTGCCTTGGCTGGCACCAGCTACCCCCTTGACAGAGCTCAGGTTGCCAAACTCCTTGGGATGGTCAATGCAAACGGTGAGCCACAAATCTGTCAAAACAGCTTGGATGCTGTGAGCGATCGTGATTTCGCCATTGAGTTCACCTCTGCGGCAAGTCTTTTGATGATCCACATCAGCCGCTTGAGTGAAGAGCTCATCTTGTGGATGAGTCAAAACTTTGCTTTCATTGAACTTGCTGACCGCTTCACAACGGGCAGCTCCATCATGCCGCAAAAGAAAAACCCCGATGTGCCAGAACTTGCCAGAGGAAAAACCGGGCGAGTGGTGGGACATTTGATGGGACTGCTCATGCTCATGAAGTCTCAACCCTTGGCCTACAACAAGGACAACCAAGAGGACAAGGAGCCTTTGTTTGACACGGTCGACACCGTCAAAGACACCTTGCGCATTTTCAGCGAAATGATTGCAGGTGAATGGGATGAGTCTTCACAAAGCAGGCTCGGAGGCCTCAAGGTCAAGGCCGATCGAATGAGACAAGCCACCCTCAAAGGCTATGCAACAGCAACCGATTTGGCCGATTATTTGGTCAAAAAAGGCTTGCCATTCAGAGACGCTCACGAGTGCGTGGCCCATGCGGTCAAGGAGTCCATGGCGCTTGGCGTCGATTTGTCAGCGTTGCCTCTGGAAAAACTCAAAAGCTTCAACGCAAGCATTGAAGCCGATGTGTTTGAGGTCCTCAGCTTAGAGGGATCGATGAATGCGAGAACGACCCTGGGAGGCACTGCCCCCGAGCAAATTCGAGCCCAAATCAAACGTCACACCCTGCGACTGTCTGCCTCATAAAGTCCACAGCAGCTGATGCAAGCCCAGGGGCCCTCAGCTCAATCTTCAAAGGAGAACCCCTTGAGCGTCATCACCAGCATTGAAGACTTGCGAATTTTGGCCAAACGCCGAGTTCCCAAAATGTTCTACGACTACGCCGACTCTGGCTCATGGACCGAGAGCACCTACAAAGCCAACGAAGAGGACTTCAAGGGCATTCAATTTCGCCAACGTGTCGCTGTTGACATCAAAGTCAGGAGCACCCAATCCCACATGATTGGTCAACCGGTTTCAATGCCCGTTGCAATTGCGCCCACTGGGCTCACCGGCATGCAACATGCCGATGGAGAGATATTGGCAGCCAAGAGCGCCAAAGCCTTTGGCATTCCCTTTACCTTGTCCACCATGAGCATTTGCTCCATTGAGGACGTTGCGCAAGCGACCCAAAACCACCCCTTTTGGTTCCAGCTGTATGTGATGAAGGACCGTGACTTCATTGAGCGGTTGATTGAGCGCGCCAAGCAAGCCCATTGCTCCGCTTTGGTCCTCACCTTGGATTTACAGATTCTGGGCCAAAGGCACAAAGACATCAAAAATGGTTTGAGCGCCCCTCCCAAATTGACGATTTCAAACATGATCAACTTGGCCACCAAACTGCGCTGGTGCATGGGCATGTTGGGCACCCACAGAAGAGAGTTTGGCAACATCGTGGGACACGTCAAGGGTGTGGAGAACATGAGCTCACTCTCCTCTTGGACCGCTCAGCAATTTGATCCTTCTCTGAACTGGAATGACGTGGAATGGATCAAGAAAAAATGGGGTGGCCCATTGATCTTAAAAGGCATTCAAGACGAGGAGGATGCAAGGCTTGCGGTGAACTCCGGCGCCAACGCCCTCATTGTCTCCAACCATGGCGGCAGACAACTCGATGGCGCTCAGTCCAGCATCAAAGCGTTGCCACGAATCGTCCAAGCGGTGGGCCAAGACATTGAGGTTCACATGGACGGCGGCATCCGAAGCGGCCAAGACGTCTTGAAGGCGTTGGCTTTGGGCGCCAAAGGGGTCTACATTGGTCGCTCCATGCT
This sequence comes from uncultured Burkholderiales bacterium, assembly GCA_903865035.1. GTDB lineage: Bacteria > Pseudomonadota > Gammaproteobacteria > Burkholderiales > Burkholderiaceae_C > Limnohabitans. The sequence goes on from CAIPII010000228.1 coordinate 7,288, forward strand.
CTATGGTCTTGGGGCCATGGGTGAGCGTGGCGTCACCAAAGCATTGGAACTCATTCGAAACGAACTCGATTTGAGCATGGCTTTTTGTGGCAAAACAGATGTGCAGCAGGTGGACTCTTCAATTTTGCTGCCGGGTTCTTTCCCTCCCTGGGCCTGACGCAAAGTCCATCAAACCCATTCGTGTCCATGGATCACTGCGCTGACTTTGAAATTGAACCCAAAGTGGCATGACACAAAGCACTGCACCTAAACCCTCCAACGAGCAACGCTCAGCCGAGCGGTTTGAGGACGTCTTTGGCTTTCCCTCCCTGACACTGGCCAAGGCGCAAGCGCACGACTCAAAGGGCCAAGCCTCAGCGTCTAGCAATGCTCCTGCGATTCGACGCATTGCGCATTTGGACATGGATGCGTTTTATGCATCGGTGGAACTCCTGAGGTACCCTCAGCTCAAGGGTCTACCGGTGGTGATTGGAGGCGGGAGAAAACACCTACCCGACACCCGACACTTGCCAGAGGGTGCACCACACGACCCAGACCTATGGGACGCGAACACACCTGTCTCACACTTCCCCCGCATCGAACACTATGAAGGGCGAGGCGTCATCACCACGGCCACCTATGCGGCACGCGCCTTTGGCGTTGGATCTGCCATGGGACTCATGAAGGCTGCAAAACTTTGTCCACAAGCGATTTTGTTGCCTGTCGATTTTGATCAATATCGACATTACTCAAGAACCTTCAAAGACATCATCACAGAGATCTGTCCGGACATGGAAGACCGTGGTGTGGACGAGGTTTATTTGGACTTCACCCACACACCTGGAGGACAAAGAGAGGGCGGGCGAGTGCTGGCTCGATTGATTCAAAAAACCATTCAGGAGCAAACCGGACTCACTTGCTCGATTGGTGTAGCACCTAACAAATTGCTGGCCAAGATGTGCAGCGAATTTGACAAACCACTTGGCATCACGGTGCTCTTTGAGAGCGAAATTGAGTCTCGCATTTGGCCCCTACCCTGTCAAAAGATCAATGGCATTGGACCCAAAGCCAGTCTGAGATTGAAAGAGTTGAACATCAACACCATTGGAGAATTGGCTCAAAAGCCCCTGGATCATTTGATCGAACACTTTGGCAAAAACTACGGGGCTTGGCTCTACCACGTTGCGCGGGGCATGGATGACAAGCCCATTGAGCGCGAGAGTGAACCCGTCTCCATGAGCCGAGAGAGCACTTTCTCCAACGACTTGGATGCAGTGAGGGACAAAGAAGAGTTGGGACGTATTTTTGATCAACTCTGCGAGAAAGTCTCATTGGACCTCTTGCGCAAAGGGTTCAAAGGCAAAACGGTTGGACTCAAAATCAAATTCAACGACTTCAAAGTGATCACCCGAGACCTCACTTTGGAGCAAGCCGTGAGCAGCGCCACTGACATTGCAAAAGCCGCTCGTCAAAGTCTCAAGCGCGTGAGCTTCAAGCGAAAAATCAGACTCCTGGGCATTCGAGTGGGGTCACTCGAGCGAATCGATGCTCCAAACCCAAATCAACCGCACCGCCCCCCTCATCAACTGGACTTGGACATCCCAGGACAAGGCGTTTGAGAACGCGTGACGTGTCTCACTGGCGACCGGTTCTCATCAGTTTGGGCATGGGTTGGGCAAAACTGGTCCTGAAAGGATTGATCTCCACGCCTCCTCTTCGCGTGTAGCGCGCGTACACACTGAGCTTAATGGGCTTGCAGTGTGTCCAAATGTCCATGAAGATGCGCTCAACACAATGCTCATGAAATTCGTTGTGATCTCTAAAGCTCACCAAATACTGCAGCAACCCTTCCTCATTGAGCGGGTGACCGGTGTAGGTGATTTGCACCGACCCCCAATCGGGCTGGCCAGTCACCAAACAATTGCTTTTGAGCAAATCTGAGGTGAGGGTTTGGGTGACCACACTTTGCGCTTCATCGGCGCTCAGCAAGGAGGCCGTGGGTTGGTAATGGGTGCATTCCACATCGAGGCGGTCCAAGCTCAAGCCTTTGAGTGGGCCAATCGACTCGGTGTCAAATTGTTCAGGGCCAATCAAGGTCACGCTCACATGGGTGTTGGCTTGATCAGGCGCCTCAGACGCTTGGGCATGGCTCACGTTGGGCGTAGACCAAACCGCACGACCGATGTCTCTTGAGATGGCCTCTTGCACGGCCTGAGCACTTTCAAAAGTGGATTGTGAAAAGCTATTGAAATACAACTTCACCGACTTGCTCTCCACGATGCAAGGGCTCTCCATGGGCACCACAAAGCGCGCGAGCGCCACTTGAGGTTTGCCTTTGGGATTGAGCCAACTGAGCTCATAGGTGGTCCACAAATCTGCACCCATGAAAGGCAGAGTGTTTGCAAGACCCAAGGCTTGCCGCTGATTGGCTCGTGGCAGAGGAAACAAAAGACTGGGTTCGTATTGGCTCACGTACGCTGTGGGCTTACCCAGCAATGAGCTTTCAGGTGTGTTCATTGAAAAATTCCAGTAAATGGGGCAATAAAGTGGGCACCAAAGCAAACGGTATTTCGTGGGACAAGCCCTCGATGAGCAACCATTTTGAATGGGCTATTCGGTGATGGGTGTCGAGTCCACAGGCTGGCGCGATCAAGGGATCTTGGTCCCCATGGATCACCAAGGTGGGGGATTGAATGAGGTGCAAGCGCTCTGAGCGCTGTGTGTCTCCCATGACAGCAGCCAACTGACGCACCACTCCCGTGGGGCGCAAGCTTCTTTGAATGGCTTGAGCCACCCTGGAGTGCACCGTGGCGGTATCGTCCTTGAAGGCAGGAGAGGCGAGCAATTGAACGGCTTTGATCCCCTGCTCAATCCAGGCCTCTTGTGTTTTGGGCACCGAGGTCATGAACAACTTTTTGAGCAACAGTGGCTCAGGTGCAGGCAATCCGCTTGCACTGCTCGTGCTCATCATGCTCACCAAGGAGCGCACACGATTGGGCGCGCAAATGGCCATGTGTTGGGCAATCATGCCCCCCATGCTCATGCCCATCACGTGGGCTTTTTCAATCCCCAAAGACGACATGACACCCAAAGCATCTTGCGCCATGTCCTCCAGGGTGTAGGGCAACTCCACCTCAAAACCAAATTTTTGCTTCAAACCGCTCCACAACAAATTGGGCACCCCCAACTCATCAAAGCTCTTTGACAAACCTGCATCTCGGTTGTCCATGACCACAACCCGGTAGCCCTGACTCACCAGTCCAGAGATCATGGAGCGGGGCCAGTAGGTCAGTTGCAGACCCAAACCGATGAGCAACAAGACGCAAGGGTCACTGGGATTGCCGTAGTCTTGGGCTTCAATGTTGATGCCGTTGGCCGATAGATTCACTTCAAGCCCCTTGATGCAATGGGTGACGCTCTCACGCTTTGGCCTTGTTGGCAGGCAATCGGCGTTTGAAGACCAAGCGCTCGGCGCTTGATGACTTGGGATCAAAAGCATAGCCCTCAGAGTCAAAGGTTTCGAGCGCTTTGATGGAGTTCACCTTTTTCTCAATGCAGTAGCGCAGCATCAAACCGCGTGCTCGCTTGGCAAAGAAGCTGATGACCTTGAATTGATCGTTCTTGAAATCTTCAAACACACATTCGATCACGCGCGCCTTGAGCGTTTTCAAATCCACCGACTTGAAGTACTCTTGTGATGCCAAATTGACAACCACGGGCGTGGCTTGTCCTTCTAAACGGGTGTTCAAATATTGAGCGATTTGTGGACCCCAATAGTGATACAAATTGTTGCCTTTGGCGTTTTCAAGGGCCGTGCCCATCTCCAATCGATAGGGCTGCATCATGTCCAAAGGCTTTAGCGCGCCGTAAAGCCCCGAGAGCATCACCACGTGTTCTTGGGCCCAAGACAAGGCTTTGGCACTCAAGGTCTTGGCTTGCAGCCCCTCGTAGACGTCTCCATTGAAACTCAGCAAAGCAGGGCGAATTTGCTCTGACTTTGGAGTTTTCGACCAAGCCTTGAAACGTTTTGCATTGAGTTCAGCCAATGCCGGACTGATGCCCATCAACTCCTCGAGCATGGGTGCATCGAACTTTTTCAAAATGTTGGCCAAGGTCGCCGCTTGGGGCTGAAACACGGGCAACTCATGTTTCAACAACGCTTGGTGAGCACTGGATATGGGTGAATCAAGATCGAGTGTTTTGGCGGGCGAGAGTAAAAATAGCATACCGTTCAATCTCAATGGGGTCTTTGCATCCTGGACAATGCCGCTCAGGCTCGATGCGAGTGTGCAGTTTGAAACGCTTGAGGCGTTAATGCACGTGCAAACTCAAAACTTGATTTTAATGGAAGTACCCGAGCATTTGGGAGCGCACCCCCGCAATGGGCACGACTCAATGAAGGTCGAAGGCTAAATTGGCAAGTGTTTGAGCGTCCAAACTCAATCGGGTCTCAAGGTTCTTGTGGTCGCAACCCAAAACGACTTGAGCCCCCGCCTTGACTGCGGCCACCATGGTGGGCGTCAACTCAAAACGCAAAAAATGAACAGAAGATGTTTTGTTTGGGTTTTCAAGCACCAAATCCTCATTGGCCTTTGCGTAGACAAGAGCGTGATCCTCAACTTGAACGAACATGTGGTCCTCAATGCCAACGAGTCGGACCAACTCGCGCCTTCTGTCTGAGACATCGGGGTATTCGAGCAGCATCGTCGCTTTCCAATTTTGTCCATCGGGCACCAAGGGAGAGTAAGCGTCGATTTCAGCTTGAATGCCCTCTTGCTCAAAGATCTTTTCGATTCTGAGCATTTCTTGAATTTGATATCGAATGGTGACTTCGTTTTCAAACTGCACCCTCAAGTGCTCTCCAAGTGCCACGCTTCTGAGCTTTCTCAAGGCGATGATTTCTTGTTGATGCATACGCCTGAGCTTGGAGTAGTTCTCCAAACTCAATAAATTTTCAACTGCAATCAGTCCTGTGATCTCAAACATGGTGCCCTGGTCTCCATTGGGATGATGCGTCATCCTCCAACACGCGTGCGATCAATCGACATATTCTGACAACGCTTTGGCATATCGGTTGGCATGAGAGCGCTCGGCTTTGGCCAAAATTTCAAACCAATCTGCGATTTCGTCAAATCCCTCATCGCGGGCAGTTTTGGCCATCCCTGGATACATGTCCGTGTACTCATGCGTCTCACCTGCCACAGCAGCCTTTAAATTGTCTTTGGTGGGTCCAATGGGCAATCCAGTTGAAGGATCTCCGCATTGCTCAAGCCACTCCAAGTGTCCGTGAGCATGTCCAGTCTCTCCCTCTGCAGTGGCTCTAAACAAAGCAGCAATTTGTACTTGGCCTTCAATGTCGGCTTTGCTTGCAAAATACAAATAACGCCGGTTGGCTTCGGCTTCGCTTGAAAACGCAGCTTTCAGGTTGCTCTCCGTTTTTGAGCCTTTGAGTTCGGACATTGAAACTTCTCCATCGAAGGGGGGAAATGTTTTTGGGAGACAAGACGCGTCCAAAAACAATGCAGAGGTTACCGCTTTTGCGCCCTTGTGTCCATTGAGGTCTCGCCAAGCCTTTTTTACAAAATCAGACCCTTGAGCCCTTAAAATTGACGCAAACACCTCAAATCCCAGGGTCCACTTTTTTTGCTGACCCCCTTGGCCCCAAGCCAATGCCCGTAAAATGGTGGATTGCCTAAAAATGCGCCAAATACCAGGCGAATTGAGCACTGGCTTTTCATTCGGGGACCCATTGGGTCTCGTTCGTTTTCAACCCTTTTCCGCACACCTCGCCCTATCCATGAACTCTGCCCAAACCGAAGACCAAAGCGCGCCACAGCCCAAAACACAACCTGGACTGGAGAGTTTATCGAAGTCTTTTGAACCCGCAAGCATTGAAGCCCACTGGGGCCCCGAGTGGGAAAAAAGAGGGTACGCGGTCGCAGGTTTCAAAGGCACGCAAAAAGCCAATCTAGAGCGGGAATCCTTTGCCATTCAATTGCCCCCTCCCAACGTGACAGGCACCTTGCACATGGGCCATGCGTTCAACCAAACCGTCATGGACAGTCTCACTCGCTACCACCGCATGAAGGGCTTTAACACGGCTTGGATCCCTGGAACCGATCACGCAGGCATTGCCACGCAAATCGTGGTCGAGCGTCAACTCCAAGAAAAGGGTCTTGCCAGACAAACGCTTGGCGATACGCCTGAAGAATCCCGTTCGCTCTTTACAGAAAAGGTCTGGGAGTGGAAGGAAAAAAGCGGCAAAACCATCACCCAACAAATGCGCAGAATGGGCGCCAGTGTTGACTGGTCCAGAGAGTACTTCACCATGGATTCGGTGCGAAGTGAAGTGGTGAGCGAGGCCTTTGTGCGACTGTACAAGGAGGGTTTGATCTACCGCGGCAAACGGTTGGTGAACTGGGACCCGGTGCTCAAAACTGCCGTCTCTGACCTGGAAGTAGAGAGTCACGAAGAAAGCGGTCATTTGTGGCACATCGCCTACCCCGTGGTGGGCAGCGATGAGAAGATGGTGGTGGCCACCACCAGACCAGAAACCCTCTTGGGAGACGTAGCGGTCATGGTCAATCCAAGCGACCCTCGCTACACTCACTTGATTGGCCAGCAAGTGCATTTGCCACTTTGCGATCGCACGATCCCCGTCATTGCAGACGACTACGTGGATGTCGAATTCGGCACCGGTGTTGTCAAGGTCACACCCGCGCACGACGTCAATGACTTTGCAGTGGGTCAACGCCACAAATTGCCCATCATGGGCATCTTGAATCTGGATGCAACGATCAACGACAAAGCACCCAAAGCCTACCAAGGTCTCGACCGCTTTGTGGCCAGAGCTCAAATTGTGAAAGACCTTGAAGCTGCTGGTTTTTTGGTGGAGATCAAAGCCCACACCTTGATGGTGCCTCGTTGCGAGAGAACCGGACAAGTGATCGAGCCCATGCTCACCGATCAATGGTTTGTGGCCATGAGCGAAGTGGCCCAAGGCGACAGCACGGGCATGTCCATTGCCCAAAAAGCCATTCATGCAGTCGAATCAGGACAAGTGCGTTTTGTGCCTGAGAACTGGATCAACACCTACAACCAATGGATGAAGAACATCCAAGACTGGTGCATCTCTAGGCAATTGTGGTGGGGTCATCAAATCCCTGCCTGGTACGACGAGGAGGGGCAAGTCTATGTGGCCAACACCTTGGAAGAGGCTCAAGCACAAGCGCCCGGAAAAACCTTAAAGCGTGACCCCGATGTGCTTGACACCTGGTTCAGCTCCGCTTTGGTGCCCTTCTCCACCATGGGCTGGCCCAATGCGGGTGAAGACTTTGATTTGTACCTCCCAAGCTCCGTGCTCGTCACAGGTTATGACATCATCTTCTTTTGGGTGGCGCGCATGATCATGATGACGACACACTTCACTGGAAAAGTGCCCTTCAAGCACGTCTACATCCATGGACTCGTGCGCGATGCACAGGGCAAAAAAATGTCCAAGTCTGAGGGCAATGTGCTCGATCCCGTGGATTTGATCGACGGCATCGAACTCGCTCCATTGCTTGAGAAACGCACCACGGGCTTGCGCCGTCCAGAAACCGCTCCTCAGGTGAGAAAGGCCACCGAAAAAGAGTTCCCAACTGGCATCCCCGCTTACGGTGCAGACGCCTTGCGATTCACCTTTGCAGCCCTTGCCTCCTTGGGCAGGAGCATCAACTTTGACCCCAAGAGGTGCGAGGGCTATCGAAACTTTTGCAACAAACTCTGGAACGCCACACGTTTTGTGCTGATGAATTGCGAAGGTGCTGATTGTGGACTTGAAGAACACACCAAGGCCGAGTGTGCTGTGGGTCAACCCTTTCATGGCTACCTCTCCTTTTCCCAAGCCGATCGTTGGCTCACCTCTAGCTTTCAACGCGTTGAAGCTCAAGTGGAGCAAGCCTTTGCTGAATACCGTTTGGATTTGGCCGCCAATTTGATTTATGAATTCGTGTGGAATGAGTTTTGCGATTGGTACTTGGAAATTGCCAAAGTGCAAATTCAAACCGGCAGCCCATCCCAAGCGCGTGGCACACGACGCACTCTGATCAGATCGTTGGAGACCATCCTCAGGCTTGCTCACCCCTTGATTCCCTTCATCACAGAGGAGTTGTGGCAAAAGGTGGCGCCCGTGGCCAATCGTTTCCCAAGCAACCCCAATGAGCAGTCGGTGAGCATACAAAGCTACCCCGAGGCGCAAATGGGCCGCATCGATGAAAAAGCCGAAGCTCACATGGCCAACCTCAAACTTTGGGTTGAAGGGTGTCGCAATTTAAGAGGACAAATGACCCTCTCGCCAGCCCAGCGCGTGCCTTTGCATGTATTGGTCACGAACGATGAGGATGCTGAATTTGTATCTGACATCTCCAATGTGCTCATGAGCCTGGCCAAATTGAGTGAGGTCAAAGTGATCACCCATGAGTCAGAGTTCCAAGAGGTGAGCCGCTTGTCTCCCGTTGCTGTGTTGGGTTCAAGCCAAGTGTGCCTCTTTGTGCCCATTGACAAAGAGGCCGAGAGCGCAAGGCTCAACAAAGAACTTGCCAGACTGGACTCAGAGATCACCAAGGCGCAAGCCAAATTGAGCAACGAGGCTTTTGTGGCCAAAGCGCCGCCCAAGGTGATCGAACAAGAGCGTGCGCGCATTGCAGCTTTCACCGAAGCCCATCAAAAGGTGCAAGATCAGTTGAAGTTGCTGAGCGCTTGATCGACTTGCGAGACTTGCGAGACTTGAACATGCTTCAAAAATTTTGTATCTCTAACCTCCTTTGAAGGACCCAACATTTGAACACCTCCAGCGTCAAACCGTTGAACATAGCCGTGTTCCCAGTGGCAGGACTGGGCACTCGGTTTTTACCTGCAACCAAAGCTCAGCCCAAAGAGATGCTGCCCATTGTGGACAAGCCCCTCATTCAATACGCTGTAGAAGAGGCATATGAGGCGGGCATTCGCCACATGATCTTTGTGACCGGTCGCTCCAAGCGCGCCATTGAAGACCACTTTGACACGGCCTACGAGCTTGAAAACGAACTGGAGATGGCGGGCAAAGCAGCTTTGCTGGATTTGATCCGAGAAGTGCAACCCTCAGACATGCTGTGCTCCTACATTCGTCAGCCGCGCGCTCTGGGCTTGGGCCATGCGGTGCTTTGTGCAGAAAAATTGGTGGGAGACGAGCCCTTTGCGGTGCTCTTGGCCGACGACTTGATGATTGGCTTGGATGGGGGCCCAGGCATATTGAGCCAAATGGCAAAAATTTATGCTCAAACCGGTCAGTCAGTGCTGGCTGTGCAAGAGGTGCCTTCTGAGCAGGTTCATCGCTACGGCATTGTGAGTGGTGAACCTTTGAAATCAGGACTCACCCAAGTGGACAAAATCGTCGAAAAGCCCAAAGCACAAGACACCACCTCTAGACTCGCTGTGGCTGGGCGCTACATCTTGAGTGCTCAAGTTTTTTCCTGCATCCAAGCCGCTGGAAAAGGTGCCCAAGGAGAGATCCAACTCACAGATGGCATCTCAGGACTGCTATCCAAAGAGGGGGTGTTGGCCTATGACTACCAAGGACGCAGATTCGATTGCGGCTCTAAACTGGGGTTTCTTCAAGCCACCGTTGAACTGGCACTCAAGCACCCCGAGGTGGCCAAAGAGTTTGAAGCGTATTTGAAAAGTCGCTCAGCTTGAATGCAAACCTCAAGGGGCTCACGCTCCTTGAGCCTTCATCACTTGTGCTTGAGCACAAACACAAATTCCCCCGCATCCTCGCTTTGCGAGATCAATTCATGGCCGGTTTGTTTGGCAAAGGCTTGAAAGTCTCTGAGCGCACCACCATCGGTTGAGACGACTTTCAACAATTCTCCACTTTGCATTGAGGCCAAAGCTTTTTTGGTCTTCAAGATGGGCAGCGGGCAATTGAGCCCTCGGGTGTCGAGTTCGAGGTTGATGTTCATTGGATCGGTTGAATCTTATTGAAAATGGGCATGATAGTTTAGCGCTTGAGTTTGAGTGTGCATTCGCACTCAAAGCCCGCGCTCCTCCCAGGACTTGAACACAGGCTCAATGCCAAGCCCACGTTGCCAATCGGCAACAGCATAACCGGTGCCTGCTGGCCAACAAACGATGTCTTGGGGTTTGTACAACCGGTACTCAAGCAGCTCGGGGCTGAGTTCAATTTGCCCCTCGGCTTTGGCGTGATAGGCAATGATGAGTTGATTTTTCTTGATGAACTCATAGACACCCACCAAGCTCAGTGCAGTGGCTTGGAGTTGGGTTTCCTCAAAAATTTCTCTGCGAATGCCCTCTTGAGGGTCCTCGCCTGCCTCCATGAAACCCGTGATCAGCGCAAAGCGCCCAGCGGGCCAAGCGGCGTTTCTGGCCAACACGATTTGATCCTGCCACTCCACGATGGCGGCCAAGACGGGCGTTGGGTTGTTCCAATGGGTGAAATCACATGAGGTGCACGCGTTTCTGAGTTTCGGACCTCCGTCCTCTATGCGCTCAGTCCACGCCAGCGGGGATGCACAGTGGGGGCAAAATTTAAAATCACTCATCAAAGCATTCCCATTCAAGCGGGAAACAATCCAGTGGACAAATACCGGTCTCCTCGGTCACACACGATGAAGACGATGGTGGCGTTTTCAACCCTTTTGGCAATCTCCATGGCCACCCAGCAAGCACCTGCAGCAGACACGCCCGCAAAGAGCCCCTCGGTCTTGGCCAAGTCGACACACAAATGCTCTGCATCTTTTTGACTCACGTACACCAACTCATCCACATGGGTTGGGTCGTAGATTTTGGGCATGTAGGCCTCAGACCACTTGCGAATGCCCGGAATCCTGGAGCCCTCGCTGGGCTGAGCACCAATGATTTGGATGTTGGGATTTTTTTCTTTTAAAAATTTAGACACTCCGGTGATGGTGCCCGTGGTGCCCATGGCGCTCACAAAATGCGTCACTTGCCCTTGGGTGTCTCTCCAAATCTCTGGCCCCGTGGTCTCGTAATGAATGCGGGGATTGTCTGCATTGGCAAATTGATCCAACACATGACCCATGCCCTTGGACTGCATGTCCATCGCCAAGTCGCGCGCGTGCTCCATGCCACCCGCTTTGGGGGTCAAGATGAGCTCGGCTCCAAAGGCTTTCATCGTTTGTGCACGCTCGATGGAGAGGTCCTCTGGCATGATCAAAATCATGCGATAGCCCTTGATGGCAGCGGCCATGGCCAAGGCAATGCCAGTGTTGCCCGACGTGGCCTCAATCAATGTGTCCCCGGGCTTGATCTCGCCCCTTTCTTGCGCCCTGACAATCATGGAGAGAGCTGGGCGATCTTTCACCGATCCCGCTGGATTGTTGCCCTCCAACTTGCCTAGCACCACGTTGCCACGTTCTTTCAAAATGCTGGCATTCAAGCGCTGCATGGCCACCAAAGGAGTATTTCCAATGGCTTGTTCTAAAGTTGGATAAATCTGCCTCGAATATGTCATAATACTGTTCTCAACACTTTAGCCGAAGTGGCGAAATAGGTAGACGCAGCAGATTCAAAATCTGCCGGTGCAAAACACCGTGCCGGTTCGATTCCGGCCTTCGGCACCATTTGTGGATTCTAAGCTTGAACCCACATCTCTCAAGGAGGAGCCCCACAAAAGATTCGTGGGCTTCGCTCTTAGAGACACCCCAAGTACCTCCTTGATTGATTCTCAAAACTGATCTTCAGTTGTTGTGCATTGAGCGCCATCCAAAGCGACCCAAACCGCAACTTGCTCTGCGGGTAAACTCAGCTTGAGTCTCTCTCACGCCTTTTTTCACTTGGAGTTTTGCACCTTGTCCCATCTCTTTTCACCCCTCACCTTGAACTCACCCAAGGGCCCAGTGCACTTGGCCAATCGCATTGTGGTGGCTCCCATGTGCCAATACTCAGCACACGAGGGGC
>CAIPII010000229.1 GCA_903865035.1 uncultured Burkholderiales bacterium
CTCTTTTCAAGTCACCTCTGAACGCTTGTGACTCCCATTTTCATGTGTTCGGTCCTGCTGCGCAGTATCCCTACGGGACAGACCTGCGGTATGCGCCTCCGCATGCGCCTTTGAGTGAATATTTGAAACTGGCCAAGCACTTGGGCTTGACGCGGTTTGTTTTCGTGCAGCCCAGTGCCTATGCACGGGATAACCGGTGCATGTTGGATGCCATGCAAGAAGTGGGTGTTGAACACTGCCGAGGAATCGTTGACGTGCACGAAGACACCGATATTCAAGATCTCAAGGCCTTGGACGCTTTGGGTGTTCGTGGTGTGCGCATCAATGTAAGCCCAATTCATCCGTATGAGGACGGTTTGGCTGCGAAGCTTCAAGCAAGAGTCTTGACACTTCACGAGAAGTGTCAAGATCTGAAATGGCACCTCGATTTTTTGCTACCTGGTTGGCTCACGCATGAAATGATGCCTGTTCTCAAAAGCCTCAAGATTCCTTTCTCCATGGCTCACTTGGGCATGAATTTGGCCAGAGACGGCGTGAATGCTCCAGGCTTTAAGGCGCTTTTAGATCTCGTCAATACCGGTCACAGAAATGCTCATGTGAAATTCACTGGCATTTATCGAATGTCCAAAGTTGATGGTTACACCGATGCGGATCCTTTGGCCAAAGCGTTGATCAAGCAAAGTGCGGACCGCATCATTTGGGGGAGTGACTACCCGCATTTGTCGTTTGCTGAGCACAGCTCTGTGGTTCTCTTCAATTTGTTGGATCGCTGGTGTGACAGCGATGAGCAAAAGCAATTGATTTTGAGCCAGAATCCACAAAGTCTGTTTGGTTTTTAATGTTTGCTCACGTGTTGAGCATTTGAACTTGCGTGGCTTTTTGTGTTGCTGCAGACAACAAGAATGCCAAGTCGGTTCCTGTTGATACGTACTGTGCGCCCATTTTTGTGAATTGTTCGATCAAGTCTGGTCTTGAAGACAGGCCTCCAACCCCACAAAATTTGCCATGTGCTTTGCACACTTGGATGGTGTGCTCAAAAGCGGCTTTGAGTCTAGGGTGATCGTACTGACCTGCAATGCCCATGTCTGCAGTCAAGTCATTGGAGCCAATGAGCACCACATCAACCCCCTCTGTCGAAATGATTGATTCTGCATTCTCTATCGCTTTTTCGCTCTCAAACTGAACAATCACGGTGGTTTGGGTGTTGAGAACGGGGTAGGCTTCACTTGCAGGGAAGGATCGATATTGAAGGTGAGGCAAAGCGCCTGCAGCACTTCTGCCGCCAGTGGGCGGGAATTTTGCACATGCAACAACGGACAACGCTTCTTCTTTGGTGCTGATGTGGGGGGCAATGACCCCCATCGCACCGTTGTCCAAAGCCCTAGAAATCCACTCAGGCGTATTGGCTGGAACTCTCACAAAAGGAGTCAGTCCAATGCCCATGGCCGCCATGCAGATTTGACCAGTGCTCTCAAGACTGAGAGCACTGTGTTCAAGATCAATGTAGATGGCATCAAAACCGGCTGTCTTGGCAATCTGTGCGATCTCAATGCCTTTGATGAGCTTGACCGTCATGGAGGAGACGATGTGTCCATCTCTCATTTTTTGTATGAATGAATTTAGATAGATGTCTTTGGCTCTCATGAACAATGCTCCTTATTTGTAGATTGAGTTTAACGTTTTTTCTTGATTCGCCTCCCTTGTGTAAAGGGTAAGTACTGATTCGGTTGAAAAAATCAACTTTACAATAATCATGATCCGATTCATGTGTTCAACGGCTCAACGCGAGTGTTCAATTCATTCGAAACTGAGACCCTCCATTCATGAGTCTTGGATTAATTTTTATAAGAACAGGGACAACAACATGCGAGTTTTTAGTTTTCTCACCCGTGCTAAATTTGAATATCTAAGAGCGCTCTTTGCCTCTTTGCTTTTGCTGTGCATGAGTGGATTTGCCTTCTCCCAAGCCAACGCCCCCATCAGAATTGGTAGCACCTTGGCGTTGACAGGCCCATTGGCCGCCACTGGCATCGTGCACAAACTTGCGGGTGAAATCGCCATCGAAGAAATCAACAAAAGAGGTGGACTTTTAGGTCGTAAGGTTGAGTGGGTTCTCAAGGATGATCAATCTAAGCCTGAATTGGCCAGGACCTTGTACGAGCAACTCATCAACAGCGATAAGGTTGACCTCTTGATGGGACCTTATGCGACTGGTGCGATTTTGTCTGCCATGGTGGTGGCTGAGAGGTACAACAAGTTGCTCATCCATCACACCTTTGGTATCCCCAGTCAAGCCAAATACGACAAACA
>CAIPII010000230.1 GCA_903865035.1 uncultured Burkholderiales bacterium
CTTGACGCCATCAGATTCATACCACTCGCAATGTCGCCACTGTATGTTCATTGCTTCTGTTCCGTGACGCATTCCCGTCATCAGCAACAGATTTACATAATCACACAACAGTGGACGATTTAATTTTTCTGCATCAGTTTGTGCATTTTGTTCCCACTCAACCATAAACTTCTGCAACTTTGTAATTTCTTCTGCTGTAAATGCTGGTCTTGTTTCTCCCTTCTCTCCTTTGCGTGACATTTTTGGTATTGCAATGCGATCACTTAGCCAACCATGTTGCACAGCTGTCTGCACAACACGACTAAATGCACTGGCAAAGTTCATTAATGTGCTGGACTTTGGCGCTTTCCCCATCTTGTTGTTGCGCCAACGCTCAAAATCTGCAATGTCGTTTTGTTTTAGTCGTTGTAAATGTTTTTCGCCAAAGAACGGTATAAAGTATTTCTCAATTATTCCAATGTAATCAACATAAATCTTCTTGTGTGTTTTCGCGGCAATATCCGCTCGCAACTCTTGCACACAAGTTTCAGCAATATCTGTAAATGTTTTCTGCACTGGTGCAAGTCCAACAGATTCTCTGTATCTTGCTTCGTCAAATATCTTACTTGCAACTGTCTTTGCGTAATCAAGTGCAATTTGTTTTGTGCTGACGCATATCCAACGCCCACTAAACATCTTAAATCTACATTGCCACTTATTACTTTTGCGTCTTTTGAATACAGTCAACTCGCCATCGCGCATTAAATGCACTTCAATGTCTGTGCCACGCTCGCTAATTGTCTGCAATGTCTGTTGATTTGCTGTTGCGTGTGCATTTAGTTGC
Source organism: uncultured Burkholderiales bacterium (assembly GCA_903865035.1). Taxonomy (GTDB): domain Bacteria; phylum Pseudomonadota; class Gammaproteobacteria; order Burkholderiales; family Burkholderiaceae_C; genus Limnohabitans. Next base: position 824 of record CAIPII010000230.1, read on the forward strand.
ACATTTGTTGCAATTGTCAGCGTAGATGGCAATGTAACTGCAACTGTAATTGCCGTTGGTAATTTGTAATATGTAGGTAGCGTGTAGATAAATTGTTGTGTTTTAGTTGCCATTTGTAACTTGTGCATGTTGTTTTGCACAAGTTTATTTTCAGCAATTAATTTCTACAACCGCGCACGGTGCGCAAACAGCCGTGCAAATTAGCAAACAACATCAGTAAATTAAATTGCGTTTGCATATGCAATTGCTGTTGATGCTATGCATTTTGTGCAGACAAGTGCACATGCAACATGCATTTGTGCGTGTTGCGTGTGCAATGAGTGTGTGATGGAGGCGCGGGCCGGAGTCGAACCGACCTACACGGATTTGCAATCCGGTGCATAACCGCTTTGCTACCGCGCCGATCCTTGGAAAAAAAAGGGAAGCTGATGCTTCCCCTTTTTCAAAATGGAGCGGGAGACGAGTCTCGAACTCGCGACCTCAACCTTGGCAAGGTTGCGCTCTACCAACTGAGCTACTCCCGCGTGGATATAAATTATAACTTACTTTTATGTTTTTTGCATCACCATTTAAGTAATATTTTTAAGCATCAATGTTTGATGGAAGTCACACCCACCTCAGCCTCTTTGACTGGCGTTGCAGCTACAACTTCCTCGTCTGGCAATGGAACTGGCATGCTCACCAAGGCCAACTCAAGCACTTTATCGATCCATTTGACAGGAACGATTTCAAGACCATTCTTCACATTTTCAGGAATTTCCTGAAGGTCTTTGACATTCTCCTCTGGAATCAAAACAGTTTTGATGCCACCTCGAAGAGCAGCAAGCAGTTTCTCTTTCAAGCCCCCAATGGCGGTGACCTCTCCCCTCAAGGTGATCTCACCTGTCATGGCCACATCACCGCGCACCGCTATGCCCGTCAACGCAGAGACCAAAGCTGTGGTCATTGCGGCACCAGCACTGGGGCCATCCTTGGGTGTTGCACCATCTGGAACGTGGATGTGGATGTCCTTCTTCTCAAAGACCTCATCCTTGATGCCAAGACGCTTGGAGCGCGAACGAACCACAGTTCTCGCAGCCTCAACAGATTCTTTCATGACATCGCCCAAAGAACCTGTTCGTGTGATCGTGCCTTTTCCGGGCATAGACGCTGCCTCAATCGTGAGCAAATCCCCACCCACTTCGGTCCAAGCCAATCCCACAACTTGACCCACTTGATTTTGGGATTCAGCACGGCCGTAGTTGTATTTTCTAACGCCCAAGAACTCATCCAAGTTATCGGCATTGACCACCACTTGTGGTGTCATTTGCTTGAGCTGCAAAGCTTTGACAACTTTCCTGCAAATCTTGGACAACTCGCGCTCGAGGGAGCGAACACCCGCTTCACGGGTGTAATAGCGAACCACGTCACGAATCGCTGACTCTTGAACAGCCAACTCAGAGTCCTTGACCCCGTTGTTCTTCATTTGCTTGGGCAGCAAATATTTGGTTGCAATGTGCGTCTTTTCATCCTCTGTATAACCCGATAAGCGAATGACCTCCATGCGATCGAGCAAAGCTGGTGGAATGTTCATTGAGTTGGACGTTGCAACAAACATCACATCACTCAAGTCAAAATCCACCTCCACATAGTGATCGCTAAAGGTGTGGTTTTGCTCAGGATCCAGCACCTCCAATAGCGCGCTAGATGGGTCTCCCCTGAAGTCACTGCCCAGCTTGTCAATTTCATCGAGCAAAAACAATGGGTTGCGCGTGTTGATTTTGCTCAAGTTTTGAAGCAATTTGCCAGGCAAAGCACCAATGTAGGTTCGGCGATGCCCCCGAATCTCAGCCTCATCTCTCATACCACCTAGAGCCATGCGAACGTACTTTCGCCCTGTTGCTTTGGCAATAGACTGTCCGAGTGAGGTTTTACCCACACCAGGAGGGCCCACCAAACAAAGAATGGGAGCCTTTACTTTTTCAACCCGTTGCTGGACTGCCAAATATTCAAGAATCCTGTCCTTGACCTTCTCTAGTCCGTAGTGATCTTCATTCAAAACAGACTCGGCATTGCCCAAGTCGTGCTTGATCTTGGTCTTTTTACTCCAAGGCAAATTGACAAGAACTTCAATGTAATTTCTAACAACCGTTGCCTCTGCAGACATGGGAGACATCAGCTTGAGCTTCTTTAATTCGCTCTCGGCTTTTTTTCTGGCTTCAACGGGCATTTTGGCAGTCTTGATCTTTTTCTCGATCTCCTCAATGTCCGCACCTTCCTCGCCCTCACCCAACTCTTTTTGAATGGCCTTGACTTGCTCGTTCAAGTAGAAGTCTCTCTGGTTCTTCTCCATTTGACGCTTGACTCGACCGCGAATTCTCTTGTCAACATTCAAGATGTCAACCTCACGCTCGAGTTGCTCAAATAAATTTTCAAGTCTGGCTTTGACATCAGCCAAATCCAGAACCACTTGCTTGTTCTCAAGCTTCAGTGGCAAATGCGCAGCAATGGTATCGGCCAAGCGACCTGGATCATCAATGCTTGAAATCGAGGTGAGAATTTCAGGTGGAATTTTTTTGTTGAGCTTGACGTATTGATCAAACTGCTGCATCACAGCACGTCTGAGTGCTTCAATTTCCGTATCGGACTCGGGCAAGGTCACAAGTTCCATGGGAGTGACGTTGGCAGTGAAGTGAGCCTCACCATCTTCAATCACGTTGACCAAGGCGCGTTGTTGTCCCTCCACCAAAACCTTAACAGTTCCGTCAGGGAGCTTGAGCATTTGCAAAATGGTCGCAACGCAACCAACTTCAAACATATCACCCACGGATGGCTCATCTTTTGCAGCCGCTTTTTGTGCGACCAGCATGATGCGCCTCTCTTGAGCCATGGCTGACTCTAACGCTTTGATGCTTTTAGGGCGCCCAACAAACAAGGGAATCACCATGTGAGGGAACACCACCACATCGCGAAGCGGCAAAAGGGGCAAATCCAAGGGGGTAGAAGGCAGGGGAACTTGTCCGGACATGGTCAAACTTCCATCATAAAAAAGAGTTGTCACCCCAAACTAAGGAGTGACTCAGTTGCTCAAGCTTTTTTGGCTTCCTCACGGTAAACCAACAAAGGCGATTTATTCTCATCTATCGTGCTCTCATCGACCACGACTTTTTCAACGTTGCTCACATTGGGTAACTCAAACATGGTGTCAATCAGTGACAATTCAAGTATTGAGCGCAACCCGCGGGCTCCTGTTTTTCTCTCCAAGGCCTTCTTTGCAATGGCTTTGAGCGCTGCAGGACGAATCTCCAAGTCCACGCCCTCCATGGACAACAACTGAGCATACTGTTTGACCAGTGCGTTTTTGGGCTCGGTCAGAATTTGCACCAATGCATCTTCACTGAGCTCACTCAAAGTGGCCACGACCGGCATGCGACCGACCAACTCGGGGATCAAACCGAATTTGATCAAATCCTCTGGCTCGACCTCACTGAAGACTTGCGTCAAGCTGCGCTCTTGCTTGCTTTTGACTTTGGCTCCAAAGCCCATGCCAGACGATTCAGTTCTGCTTTCAATGACTTTTTCAAGACCTGCAAAGGCGCCACCGCAGATGAACAAAATGTTGGTGGTGTCGACCTGTACAAAATCTTGATTGGGGTGCTTCCTTCCACCTTGGGGCGGAACGCTTGCCATTGTGCCCTCAATCAGTTTTAGAAGCGCTTGTTGAACGCCTTCCCCAGACACATCTCGGGTGATGGATGGGTTTTCAGATTTACGTGTGATTTTGTCAATTTCATCAATGTAGACAATTCCCCTTTGGGCTTTATCAACATCGTAATTGCAAGTCTGCAACAACTTTTGAATGATGTTCTCCACATCCTCGCCCACATAACCCGCTTCGGTAAGAGTTGTCGCATCGGCCATGACAAAGGGCACATCGAGCATGCGAGCCAAAGTCTGAGCCAACAAGGTCTTGCCCGAGCCAGTAGGTCCAATCAACAAGATGTTTGATTTGGCCAGCTCAACATCGTCTTTTTTGGCCTTTTCTTTGTACTTGAGTCGTTTGTAATGGTTGTAGACAGCAACCGATAAAGATCTCTTTGCAACCTCTTGGCCGATGACGTAATTGTCTAAATTGGCCTTGATTTCTGAGGGAGTGGGCAACTCGCCCTTTTCACCCTTGATTGATTGCGCTGGGCTGGGCAACTCGTCTCGGATGATTTCATTGCACAAGTCGATGCACTCATCGCAAATGAAAACAGAAGGTCCCGCGATTAGCTTTTTAACCTCATGCTGACTCTTGCCGCAAAAAGAGCAATAAAGAGTTTTTTCGTTTGAGGAGCCCTTTTTTTCGGCCATGTATTTGTCTTTGAGTTAATTGAGTCTAATGATAACCAAAAAGAGAGCCTGTTGACGCGCAAGCGTCATAAATGAAACAAAAATAATGCCCTCATCTTCCACCCCCTGTTGAGGGGAAAAATGAGGGCAAACAGCTCACAAATCAAGGACGCTTTTCAATGACCTCATCGATCAATCCATATTCCTTGGACTCTTGAGCCGAGAGGTAGTAATCTCTCTCTGTGTCTCTTTCAATTTTCTCAAGGGGCTGGCCCGTGCGCTCAGCCAAAATTCGATTGAGCTGTTCCCTGGTTTTCAAAATCTCACGCGCATGGATTTCAATCTCAGTGGCCTGACCTTGTGTGCCGCCCAGGGGCTGATGAATCATCACCTTGGAGTTGGGGAGAGAAAATCGCTTGCCCTTGGCGCCAGCGGTCAACAAAAAAGCGCCCATGCTGGCTGCCATGCCGATGCACAAAGTCGACACATCTGGCTTGATGAAATTCATCGTGTCAAAAATAGCCATGCCTGCACTCACCGAGCCGCCAGGAGAATTGATGTAGAAAGAGATGTCCTTGTCAGGATTTTCACTCTCCAAGAACAACAACTGTGCCACCACCAAATTGGCCGTTTGATCGTTCACAGGACCCACCAAAAAGATCACACGCTCTTTGAGCAATCTTGAGTAGATGTCGTATGAACGCTCACCACGACCCGACTGCTCAATGACCATGGGAATCATGCCCAAGCCTTGAATATCTAAATTACTCATCGTTTTTGCCTTTAAAAATCAGCGTCAAAAAAATTACTGCCCCATCAACTCATCAAAGGATAATTCTTTTTCTTTGACCTTGAGTTGAGACAGGACATATTGAGTGACGTTCTCTTCCACCACCAATGCCTCAACCTCTGCCATGTTTCTCTTGTCGTTGAGATACCAGTGCATGACCTCTTCGGGTCTCTCGTAACTCGATGCCAAATGCTCAATGTGCTCTTTGATTTGCTCAGGCTTGGCGTAAAGATCCTTGAGCCTGACCAACTCAGAGACCACCAAGCCCATGCGAACGCGTTGCTCAGCTTGTGGGCGGAAAATGTCCTCAGGTATGGGCGCGCTGTCAGCATCTTTGATGCCTCGCTGCTTTAATTCAGCGCGAGCGTTCTCAACCATTCTGTCCAACTCAGACTGAACAATTGATTTGGGCAAATCTAGCTTGGCTTGTTTGACCAAAGCGTCCAAAACCACTTGCTTGTTTTTGTTGAGCAATCTTGATTTGACCTCGCGCTGTAAATTCTTCTCAATGTCTGACCTCAAGCCCTCGACCGTGGCTTCGGTGACACCCAAAGATTTCACAAATGCTTCGTTGAGTTCAGGCAAATGAGAGGCTTCAATCTTTTTGAGTGAAACCATGAAGTCTGCAACCTTACCCGCGACATCCTTACCGTGATAATTCTCTGGAAAGCTCAAAGGAAAGGTTTTGCTCTCACCCAATTTCATACCCAAGACGGCGCTCTCAAACTCTTTGAGCATTTGACCTTCTCCAACGACAAACTGGAAATCAGTAGCTTGTCCGCCTTGGAAAGGCTCTCCATCGACCTTGCCCTCAAAATCCACTGTCACGCGGTCATCATTGGCAACGCTTTGATCCATCGCTTTTTGAGTGAAGGTGCGACGCTGCTTTTTGAGAATGTCAATGGTCTTGTCAATGGCCTCTTGGTTCACGTGAGCAGTGAATTTCTCCACCTCAACTTGACTCAAGTCTCCCAACTCCACCTCGGGATAAATTTCAAACACCGCATCAAAAGCAAACTGCCCTTCATCGGCATTTTCTTTCTCAACGATCTTGGGTGCACCAGCAACGCGCAAATTGGCTTGTTGCGCCGCCTGAGCAAAGGCCTCACCAACCTTGTCGTTCATGACTTCATACTGAACAGAGTAACCGTAGCGTTGAGCCACGATGTTCATGGGCACTTTACCAGGCCTAAAGCCATCAATCTTGACTTGTTTGGCCAATTTTTTCAAACGAAGATCAACCTCATTTTGAATGGTCTCAATGGGCAAGCTCAGGCTCACCTTGCGCTCTAATTTCTCAAGTGTTTCGATCGTAACGGTCATTTTTATTTTTCTCCAACAGGGTGTAGTTCATGGTGTCTTAGAGCTCAAAGCAGGAAGACAAAAGGATGGGGTTCAATCTTGTTTGGCTGGGATCAATTCAACAAAAGCTTCAAAGCGCAACAAAAACTGCGCCGCAGCTCCTGTCAAGCAAATGTGCCCCTTGCATCATCATCAACGCCCCTTTGCCGACCTTGACTACTTTTTTCAGATGTGAAAGCAGCAAAGAACCAGAAAAGCAATTTGCAAACCCATCAAAAGTGTGCAAATCCACTCAAACCCCAGTTCATTGACAGGGAAAAGATTGTCTGAATTCTATCTCAGGCTCAGCTTCGTTTAAGGGCAAAGCAGGCAATATGGTTGAAATAGCCACAAGGGCTGAGGATCCTCAAAATTGAAAACCCGCACAAAAGACAAACTTTTGTACTCATACAAAATGAACCCAAGAATTCAACCGGCAAAAGCGTGGTGCGACTGACTGGACTCGAACCAGCACAGCATTGCTGCCGACAGGACCTAAACCTGTTGCGTCTACCAATTTCGCCACAGTCGCACGCTTCAACTCACTATTCTAAGTGAATTTATTGCAGGCGCCTTCTTGGGACTTTGTACTGGCAGACAAATCGAAGTCACCCTTGGCGCACGCTCCATTGATTTTTGCGATCCATTCATTGGCTCAAAGCCAAGGGGGAAATCAAAGAATTGTGACCTTGGCCTTGCATTGTGAAAGAAGCAGGTTAGGATGACGGGGTGAAACATTACGAAAACTTCCCCGTCGCCTCGTGGCTTTGCCCGCCCCACCTCAGGCCCCCCATTCAAGCCATCTACAACTTCGCCAGAACTGCCGACGACATCGCAGATGAAGGCGACATGAGTCCTGAACACAGGATAGAGTTGTTGCGGCTTTTCAGAGAGGAACTTCGTCAATGCGGGGCAAAATCCCCAGACTTCGCCAGCGAATGGAAGTGGATCTTTGAGCCTTTGGCCAAACAAATGCAACTCCACGATTTACCCACCATCCACTTGGTTCACTTGTTGGATGCTTTTGAACAAGATGTGGTGTTCACTCGGGACTCACTGCGCTATGAGACTCACGCTCAACTGCTTGAATATTGCGCAAAATCGGCCAATCCGATTGGTAGACTCCTCATGCACTTGTATGGCATCAGCGAAGCAGACTCCATCAGAAGGAGCGACGCCATATGCACCGCCTTGCAATTGATTAATTTTTGGCAAGATTTAAGCGTTGACATAGCCAATGGCCGCCATTATCTGCCACTCGATAGCGATTTGGAGCAGGAATTGAGCATCACTCACGCACTCATGATCCAGGGGGCAGCCTTGGCGCACAGGGTCCCGGGTCGTGCGGGATGGGAGCTCAGACTTGTGATCCAAGGCGGGCTCAAGGTGCTGCAAAAATGCCGCTCCATGAACACGCGACTCAAACGCCCCAAAGTCACTTTTTGGGACATGCCAGAGATTGCCCTTCGAGCGCTTCTTCAATGAGCTTGAAGCCTTTGAATGAAAAAAATCAGAAAAACACCTGACTTCAACGTTTTCAATGGCCACCCCCTTTGATGCAACTGTGCAGCAATGGCACAATCTGGGACATGACGCCTCAATCCTACGTTCAAAACAAAGCCGCTTCATCAGGAAGCTCGTTTTATTACGCATTCTTGTTTTTACCCCCTCAAAAGCGTTCGGCCATCACCGCGTTTTATGCTTTTTGCAGAGAGGTTGATGACGTCGTTGATGAGGCACTTGAGAGCGGCGTGGCTCAAGCCAAGCTAGCTTGGTGGAAACAAGAGGTGATCAATGCCTTTGATGGGCAAGCGCAACACCCTGTCATGCAGGCCTTGATGCCACTGACCGGCTCGTTTCAGATCAAAGCTCAACAATTGAACAGCATCATTGAAGGCTGTGAAATGGATTTGACCCAGACCCGCTACCTTGATGCACCAGCTTTGAGAACCTATTGCCACTTGGTCGCTGGGGTGGTTGGAGAGGTGTCTGCACAAATATTTGGGCAAACCAACCCACTCACCACGCAATATGCTCATGCCCTTGGACAGGCTTTGCAGATGACCAACATCATCAGAGATGTGGGAGAGGATGCGCTCAGAGGGCGAATCTACATCCCGATCGATACATTGCAAAAATTTGACGTCAAAGCCCATGAAATCTTGAACCGAATCGACTCCCCAAGATTTCAAAACCTCATGCACAACTTGGCCCAACAAACACACTTGCTCTATGAGGAGGCATTTGGTCTTCTCCCTAAAGAGGACAGCAGAGCCCAAAAACCTGGGCTCATGATGGCCAGCATCTACAGGACTTTGCTCAAAGAAATCGAGGCAGCAAAATTCCCCGTCTTGCATCAACGCGTCGCCCTCACTCCCATTCGCAAGTTGTGGCTGGCATGGAAGGTTCAAGCACTGGGTCAATATTGACAGCACTTTGAGCTTGATGTCGTTGCAAAAACCAAAAGTTCACATCATCGGAGCCGGCTGGAGTGGCCTTGCTGCCGCGGTTCGAGCTTGCCAATTGGGCTATGAAGTGCACCTCTATGAAAGTGCCTCCGTTTTGGGAGGAAGAGCCGCATCCCACTTCAAAAACCAGCAATTCCTCGATCACGGCCAACACATCTTGATCGGAGCATATGCGTCAACCCTCAAATTGTTGAGCCTCTTGGGAGGCAAAGAAGACGAACAATTCGAGCGAATGGGATTGGCCATCTTGAATGCTCAGGGTGAAGGGCTTCAATTGCCCTTGGACCGCTTCGGCTTCAAAGCGCTCAGGGCTTTGCTCAACAACAAAAGATGGGGCTTGATCGACAAGCTTTGTGTCCTATGGGCTGGCATTTATTGGCTTTTGATCCCAACCACACGTGCAGTGCTCAAAGACATGGATCGCGAAGACTTAAGCACAGGTTGCGACATGAGCGTGAAAGATTTCTTCTCCCCCTTGACACAGCGACTCATGGATCAACTGATCGAACCTCTGTGTCTGTCTGCATTGAACACAAACATCAGCCAAGCCAGTGCAAGGCTTATGCTAAGGGTGCTCAAAGATGCCTTTCAAGCACCGCCCAGATCCTGTGAAATGCTGATTCCTAAGGTCCCTTTGGGCGACCTCATGCCTGCACCCGCTCAGCTTTGGCTTGAGAGACATGGAGCGCATCTTCATCTCAAAAAAAGGGTCTCCTCGCTCACTGACTTTGACCCAGAGGATTTCGTTGTCTTGTGCACCCATGCGAGAGAGGCTGCAACGCTGAGCAAAACGGTATCCAAAGATTGGTCTGACTGCGCTCAAGCGTTGGAGCATGAGAGGATTTGCACCGTCTACCTTCGCTCTCAAGCCAATCCACAAAGCCAAGCACTACCTCATTTGATTGCTCTTGAATCAAAAGAACTTGGGAGTGCACAGTTCGCCATCAAAAATTTCCAGTTCTCCGATCAAAACAGCGTCCAATGGGCCTTTGTGACCAGTGCAGCGCCTCACCTTGACAATGCACAGTTCGAGCAAATCGCTGCGCGCCAAGCCCAAGAGCAATTGAAACTCAAGGACATTGAGGTGCTTCAATGCGTGTGCGACAAGCAAGCCACCTTCAAAGCAAAATTTTCATTGAAGCGCCCCCCTCCCCATGTGGGTAAAAACGTTTGGGCTGCGGGTGACTATGTCATAGGGCCTTACCCATCAACCCTAGAGGGCGCCGTTCTCTCAGGTGAGCGGGTCATTGACCTCATTGACAATGAGTTGCTCAAAGGCTCTGACTAGACACCCAGCATCTCGCACAGAGGGAGCAGGCTTGAAAAACTCAAGCAATTGAGATCCGATCTCACAGCTTGCCCCTGTCGATTGATCCAAACACATTGCATGCCTGCCTGGGTGGCTCCTTGTACATCGGTTTGGAGATCATCTCCAATGTGCAACACCTCTGAGCATGAGAGTCCCAAGAGAGTGGCGCTGTGCTCAAAAATCCTGACATCTGGCTTTGCCACACCAAATCTCTCGGCACTCACCGCATGATCAAACAAGTGACCCAACCCCACTTGAGACAAGTCGGCGTTCCCGTTAGAGAGCGCCAAAAGGGGAAACCGCGACTTCATTCTCACAAGGGCTTGGAGCGTATCGTCATAAAAGTCAACAAGCTGGCGAGCTTGAAAGAACACTCTAAACGCCGCTTCTACGCCTGCTGTGGACTCACCACTCAAGCGCAAAACTTCGTGAATCAGCTCCTTTCTGATGGCACTGATTTCATGCATCGCGTGCTCTCTTTGGGCGACAATTTGAGCCCTCAGGAGAGACACCCTTTGTTGGTCCTCATAAAAAACCAAAGCTTTGGGAGCATGGGTCTTGAACCAAGCGCGCAAAGCCTCCTCAGCCCTCACCAAGGTGGGCCCGATGGGCCACAAAGTATCATCCAAATCAAGGGATATTGCTCTGATGCGATCAATATTCATGGGAATCAATGCGAAAATACTGCATGTTTAAAAATCCTCGTTTTTTAAAAGAACCCGACTTCAAACACGGCCAACCCAAAAGGACTGCCGTGCTTTTGTGTAACTTAGGTACGCCCCAGGCTCCTGAGCCCAAGGCGTTGAGGACCTATTTGGCAGAATTTTTGAGCGATCCACGCGTGGTTGAAATCCCTCGCTGGATTTGGCTCATGATTTTGCATGGCATCATTCTAAGACTTCGTCCAGCGGCCTCTGCGCTTAAATATAAAAGCATCTGGACACCCCAGGGCTCACCGCTCAAAGTATGGACCGAGCGACAAGCTCAACTGCTACAAAATGCATTCAACCGCTCCAATCACGAGGTTTTGGTGCGCTCAGCCATGCGTTATGGTCAAAACAACATTCCAACCGTCTTGAGTGAACTCAAAGAGGCTGGTGCAGATCGCATCCTCATCTTGCCCGCTTACCCCCAATATTCAGCCACCACAACTGCAAGTGTCTTTGACAGCGTTTCAAGTTGGAGCCAAAAAACCAGGTTGATTCCTGAACTTCGCTTCATCAATCGATACCACGATCACGCAGACTACGTGGCTGCACTGGCTCAAAACATCAAATCCCACTGGGCCACACATGGCCGAGCTGAGGTTTTGGTCATGAGCTTTCACGGTGTGCCTCAACGCACCTTGGAGCTTGGAGACCCTTACCATTGTGAGTGTCACAAAACCGCTCGTTTGGTGGCACAGTCCTTGGGGCTTGCTAAAACTGAATACAAAGTCACCTTTCAGTCCCGCTTTGGCAAAGCCAAATGGCTAGAACCCTACACCGAACCCAGTGTGCGCGTCATGGCTCAAAATGGCGTCAAAAGCATCCAAGTGGTCTGTCCGGGCTTCACGAGCGATTGCCTTGAGACGCTAGAAGAAATCGCCATGGAAGTGCGAGAGGCTTTCTTGCACGAAGGAGGTGAGCGCTTTGAGTACATCCCATGTCTGAACGACAATGAAGCTTGGATCGATGGGCTCCAAAGAATCGCACTTGAGCATCTACAAGGCTGGCCCTTGTGCGCTCCCAATCAAAACGAATTGGCTCTCAGCAAAGAACTGGCCACCACGATGGGTTCGAGCGTATAAATCTGAGCGTTGGCCTCAGGCGTCGTATCGTTGACCCAACTCCAACAACTCTTGTGTACCGATCACAGCATTGAGCCCATCAAAATCTAGCATGTTGGATTGAAAGGGCAACGTCGTCTTGTGGGCTTGCAAGCTCTCAAAGTAACGCTGCAAGGTATGGGTCACTGCCCTTGCTGTGCCGCCTGGGAAGATCACAATCCTAAAACCAATCTCCTCCAACTCAGTGGCACTCTTGACAGGCGTTTGACCTCCCTCGACCATGTTGACCAAGAGCGGGATTTTGTGGGCAAAGAGCTCGCAAACCACCTTCATTTGCTCGGGCGTTTTGATCGCTTCAATGAACAACGCATCCACCCCGCACTCAAGGTAAGCCTGAGCCCTCTCAAGGGCATGATCAAACCCCTCAACGGCCAAAGCATCGGTTCTTGCCATGATGCAAGTTGAGGCGCTTTGTCTGCTGTCCAATGCCGCCTTGAGTTTGCCCACCATTTCTGCTTGCGGCACCACACCTTTGCCTTGCAAATGGCCACAACGCTTGGGAAACGTTTGATCTTCCAATTGAATCATGCTGGCCCCACAGCGCTCAAACTCTCTGACCGTTCTTTGCGTGTTCAGTGCATTTCCAAATCCAGTGTCCGCATCCACTATCACAGGCACATTCACGCGCTCGGCAATGAGGGCCAAGGTCTGCGCCACTTCGCTCGCTGTGGTCAGTCCGATGTCCGATCGCCCCAGCCGAGTGTATGCAATCGATGCGCCAGACAAATAAAGGGCCTCAAATCCACTTTGCTCAGCCACCAATGCACTCAAAGCGTCATAAACGCCTGGCGCCAATAAAACTCGCGGCTGCAATAGCCTGTCTTTGAATGAGATCTTCGATTGCTTCATAGGGGATACTACTCTTTTTGAAAAAAATCAACTGCCTTGCGAGCGAATGTGTTGGGTCACGCTTTGCGCCGCCAAGAAACCCCCAGCCAATGCGCTCAAGAGCCCATTGCCCGACAAATAGCCCCAAACCGCATTGCCTGAGACGCCACGAGCTGCGCCTCCTGCAGCCCAAAGGTTCTTGAACGCCTGACCACTGGAATTCAACACCCGGCAATGCTCATCAATGCTCAAGCCACCTTGAGTATGAAACAAAGCGCCAGTGACATGAATGGCGAAATAGGGTGGCTTCAAACGCCTTTTAAAAACTCGCGCATGTGCCAGTTTTCCGTCTTGAAGAGGCTGATCAATCGCCAGAGCTTCATCATGGATGGGCCAATTGAGCGTTTTAGAAAGCACCTCCACATCACATGCGATGAGCTTGGCCAATTGTTCAATGTCCTCACAGCGCTTGACCGCTCCCAATTTTTGAGCCTGAACAAAGTCCGGAAAACCCATGGCCAAGTCCAAAAGTTCAGCATCAATGACTGCCCAGGCTTGAGACCCAGGCTGCGAGAGCACCTCTACTGCAGCTTCAGAATAGCCTTGGGTCTCATTGTGAAAGCGCTCTCCTTTGGCGTTGATCTGAACGCCACCTTGCATCATGATGGCCCATGTGATCAAACTACCTGGCCCCATGGCCCACGATCCATGCCCTTGGTATGCACCCATGTCCATCAATGCAGCACCCAAGCCTTTGGACCAAATCACCGCTGCGCCATCGTTACCATGGTGGCCTGCGTAAAAAGCATTTGCAATCGCTGGCAAATGCTCACGAATGAGCTCCTCGTTGGCACCAAATCCGTTGCATGCCAAAATCAAAGCCTGCGTTTTCACGTACTCCATGCTTTGATCAGGCCTGCTGAAACCCACTGCAACGATGTTGCCTTGTGAGTCCAAGACCAACTCCAGCACGTGGGCTTGGTTGAGCAAGGTGAGCTCTGCTCGCTCAGCCGCTTTGAGCAAAGCGTTCATCAAACCCTCACCCGTTTTCTCATTCACAGCATGCATGCGGTACTGGCTGTGACCTGGATACAAAAATTGATCCAAGACATGCCACTCAACACCGTGATTCAACTCCAACGCATCAATCGCTTTTGGCACGGCGAAGCAATAAGCATTCACCAAATGAGGGGCTGCACTGCCGTGGGCCTTGGATTGCACATCAGCTGAGAAAGCTTCAATGGAGTCTTTGATGCCAGCGCGCTTTTGAGCGAGCGTTTGTGCGGAAGGCACAAACCCTGAAGACAAAGCGGTCGATCCCGATGCAGCTGCATCGCGCTCGAGCACCAAGGCCTCAACACCCAAATCCTTGAGCATCAATGCAGCAGTCAAGCCGCAAGCTCCTGAGCCCACGCAATGTCTCTTGTGTCAAATGAAATAACCAGCATCTTTGCGCTAAGCGGCTTTTGAAGTCCACTCGTTCACCCCAAAGATGTCAACTGAATTTGACATTTCCAAAGTCATAAGAAACTCAAAGGCGCGCTTTTCAAGACTGAAGATTCGACGAATGATCAAGCTCAACATCAACCTCTGTCAGCCAACCCAAGCAACGGGTAGCAAACACACCCAACTCAGCTCGCTTTGAGCACCTCTGACTTTGTTCACATGAGAGTGACTGAAAACACAATGACACCAATAAATAATACTAAAAGATTAAAAAAGATCCGTGAATCAAGATCTGATGGCCTGCTCTTTGCTATTAGGAAGATCAGAGGTGGATTTCCGACACCCCCAATACTTTTCCTAATGAGGTAATCACGATGATCAACAATGTCAATCAAGCCAACGCCAGTTGGACCATTCAATCTGGCAATGCACAACAGCAAAGACAGAAAAGTTCACAAGATCTTTTCTCAGCCATTTCATCTGGCGACTTGGCCAGTGCCCAAAAAGCTTATTCAACCCTCACAAGGTCTGGACTGAATGGAGGCTCTACGCCGGCATTGAATCCAAACACGCCAATTGGTCAAATTGGCAAAGCGCTGGAGAGAGGGGATATTGGATCTGCAAAATTGATTGCTGGCAGCTTGCAAGCCCTTCAACAAAATGGGCCTGCAGTATCAAAATCCATCAAAAGCGCTTTCAACAACGTCTCTTCTGCATCCTCTGGCGCATCCAAGGCGCTGAGCACGCTCAGCAATTTAGAGCAAGCGCTTCAAAGCAGTGAAAGCGCTTCAAAGGCTTCTGGCAAAAACCCCCTGAGCCAATTGGGACTGGGCAGTAAATTCAATTCTTTGGTTTGATGCTTAAAGACTGATTTTTGCAATTCTCCCTCGCCAAGAGCTCACGAAAGTGAGCTTTTTTCGTTTTTACTTAAGAATTACACGAGTGGTCCCCGTTGTGCCAGTCTTTTAAGATATCGTCTCAGCATCTCAAAGGCCAATACCGCAATGAATCATCTTCGACACAAACCACAAAACGCCACTATGCAATTCATTTTGACGATTTGGCTCTTGGCGCTGACAACGAGCAGTTTTGCACAATTTGGTGGGGGTGGAATGGGCGCGGGAATGGGTGCAGGCATGGGCAGAAGAGGCGGCATGGGGCAGAATCACTCCGACACAAGCTCAAACGCTTCAAACTCAATTGCAAACTCAATCAATCCGATTCCTGCGCAATTGACTCAAGAGCTCTCATCCCTTGAATATGATTTGCGCTTGACCCAAG
>CAIPII010000231.1 GCA_903865035.1 uncultured Burkholderiales bacterium
CCACTCTTGGAAGCATCGTCCTCAAAACCGCATGCTGAACGAGAAGCTTGGCATCAAAGTGCAAGCCGGACCTCAGAGCGCTTGAAGGTGAACACGGATTCCAAAGAGTTGAGCCTCATGATGCAAAAACTCTCTACCCTCGTGCTCTTTGAAGATCAACTCAAAACGAATGAGCATTACTTGGAGCTCATCAAAGCGGGAGACGGTTTCAGAAGGGTGGAGCGATTTGGCTCCTGGCTCAAAGTGCTTGAGCTGATGCTCAAAGAGGAGGCTGCATTCCAGCCCTCCCCACTTGCAGAAAATCGTTTGAAGCAACTGAAGCAATTGAAACAATTTGAAGCGGCTTGGCAACGCGCCTGCGCCTTGGACCTCAAAGCTTTGACCCAAAGCGCTCAACAAAATGGCTTAACTGGAACTCAAATTGGTCAATGGATCGAGGAGCAAAGGAGACAGACACTCGGCTAGTTCCTGTCACTTCAATCTAAGCGTCGTGTAAGCCCTTGCTCGGAGCGTTTGAAAACAGTTGAAGGTCTTTGGGTTTCAAGCCTTTACCCATCAACGCGGATGCTGATCCTCTGGCATTTGAAACAAATTCTTTCTCAAAACTGCCCACGCCAACCAACTTCTGGTTTGAGCGTCGACCCAACTGCGCTCAGCGCTCAGGGCTTGGGTTTGAGCGGTGACCACATTGAGGTAAGCGACGGTGCCCGCCTTGTACTGGGCCTCTACGACTTGTAAATTTTTCAAACTGCTCTCATGGGCTTGTCTCAAAGAGTCGACCTCAGACTTCAAAAGGGAAGCCGCCACCAAGTTGTCCTCCACCTCTTGGAAAGCCGTGATCACCACTTGGCGGTAATTCATCACTTGGGCCTCTAGGGCTGCCACAGCATTGTCTTTGGCCGCTTGTCTAAGACCCCCGTCCAACAAAGGCAAAACCAGCCCAGGACCCATTGACCAGGCTTGATTGGCGGGGTTGACCAAAGAAGCAATGCTCGTGTTTCGATAACCCGCAGAAGCCTGCAAAACCAGAGGTGGCAAGAACGCTGCATTGGCAACGCCCACATTGGCATTGGCCGCGTTCACACTCGCTTTGGCCGCCTGGATATCGGGGCGACGAGCCAAGACGTCCAGAGACACGATTTCAGGCAATTCTGGGACTTGAGGGGGCCAGGCCAGACCGTTTGTGCCCAAGTTTGAGATGGAGGATTTCAGTGTTCTGATTGGTTCGCGCGTCAAGGGCTCGATGGCGAGGTCCGCAGGCACCACTCCCAAGAGGGCTGCCAACTGGTGCTCGGTTTGTGCGCGCTGGATGGCCAAGTCTTTGCGTTGCGCTTGGGTGGTGCTCAGCTGGGTTTGTGCCTGAGCCACGTCCGAGGAGGAGACCACACCTTGGCGGTACTTGGCTTGGGTGAGGGACAAAGACTTCGCATAAGCACGCTCAGCGTCCTCCAGCATTCGAAGGTCAAGGTCTTGGCCTCTGAGGGTGAAATAGCTTTGGGCCAAGAGCACCTGAGCGGAGCGGGCTGCTTGGTAGAAATTTTGAAGCGTCACTTGGGAGTTGAAATTGGCCACACTGGTTTGTGCTCCAATGCGTCCCCAAACATCGAGCTCCCAACTGAGGGGTGAACTCAAACTGTAACTGGTGCCCGCTGGCACACCCAATTGGTTTCTAGCCCTTGTGGCCGAGGTGTTCAAGTTGAGGGTTGGAGAGTAAGCGGCCTCTGCTTGTCTCAAGGCCGCTTGGGTGACCCGCACTTGGGCTGCGAGTTGTCGCACGCTCACATTGCCCTTGAAGAGCATCTCCTCCAATTGGTTCAAGGTTGGATCACCCACCTCCTCCCACCAAGGGTCTTTGGGCAAGATTTTCAACAGGTCCGCAATCTTGGGGTCCGCGGCAAAGCTCGCGTGAAGGGTGACGGGTGGTTTGGCGCTCGAAGCTTGGGAAGAGGCCTGCACTGCGTCTGATGGGTTGGACGAAGATGGGGCCTTCTTTGCTTCTTTCCACGCTTGAGAAGGCTGCCAGTCGTCGGGCTTCAAATTGGGGATTTGCGAGCACGAGACCAAAGCTGTCAGCGCAAAAGAAAGAAGTGCAGTTTGGCCCAAGTTCAAGTGAAAGCCTCCCTTTAAACCATGATTTGACGAATCACTATCAAAGGGGTTTGGGCGCTCGCGACTTGGCGTTTGATGGACGATGTTTTGGATCATGCAGATTCCCCTGACAAGGTGACTCGCTTAGAGCGTTTGGACGAGAAGAAACGATTGACCTTTTCTCTGGCTTTTTCGAGCAATAAAAAGACAACCGGTGTGGTGTAGAGCGTCAACAATTGGCTGAGCACCAAACCACCCAATACCGAGACTCCCAAGGGATAGCGCAACTCTGCCCCATCTCCGTGTCCCATCACCAAAGGCAAAGCGCCAAGCATGGCTGCCAAGGTGGTCATCATGATGGGGCGAAGCCTGATGTGACAGGACTTGTAAATCGCCTGTGCCGCACCCATGCCCGCTCGCTGGCGCACCAGCGCAAAGTCGATCATCAGAATCGCATTCTTTTTCACAATCCCAATGAGCAAAATCACCCCAATCAAAGCGATCACCGAAAAATCGGTGCCCACCAACATGAGCGCGATCAATGCACCCACGCCAGCCGAGGGCAAGGTCGAGAGGATGGTCAATGGGTGGAGCAAGCTCTCATAGAGCATTCCAAGCACCAAGTAAAGCGTCACAATGGCACCCAAAATCAAAAGGGGCTGGGTGCTCAACGACTTTTGAAACGCATTGGCGTTCCCCGAAAAACTTCCCCTCACCGACACGGGCAACTTGAGCTCGGCCATGGTGCGGTTGATGGCGTCCGTCGCTTGCGACAAAGAGGTGCCCTCTGACAAATTGAAACTGAAGGTGTCTGATGGCACACCGCCTTCGTGGCTCACAGACAAAGCGGTGTTGGTGAGCTCCAGCTTGGCGACCTCGGACAAAGGCACCAAAGCACCCGAGGCGTTTCTCAACTGCACGAACTTCAAAGATTCGGGGCCCAACAAGAAGGGGGGCGCCAACTCCAGCACCACACGGTATTGGTTCAAGGGGTTGTAGATCACGCCAATTTGGCGCTGTCCAAAGGCGTTGGCAAGAGCCGTGTCCACATCGGCCATTTTGAGGCCCAAGAGTTGAAGTTTTTCACGGTCGACGACAAGAGACGTTTGCAAGCCCCTCTCTTCAAAATCGGTGTTGACGTCTTCAAGCTCAGAGAGTTTTCCAAAGGCACGTCTGATTTTGGGCTCCCAGCGCCTCAAGTCCTCCAAATCGTCGGCCTTGAGGGTGAACTCGTATTGAGCGGAGGATTGCCGACCACCAATGCGAATGTCTTGAATCGGCACCAAAAAAAGCCTGGCCCCAGCTTCCTTGGCAAGCTTGATCCTGAGGCGGGCCACCACTTGATCGGCTGTGACGGACCTCTCTGAGAGGGGCTTCAAGGTCAAGATGACTTGAGCGGAATTCTTTCGCTCACCCCCAGTGAAACCCGTGACGCTGGCCACTGCATCGTCGGAGCGGATTTTCTCCATGAAACTGTCGAGCTTTTCTCTCATCGACAAATACGAGGTGCTTTGATCCGCCCGAATCGCCCCAAAGATTCGACCCGTGTCTTGTTGAGGAAAAAAGCCTTTGGGAATGGTCTTGTACAAACTCACATTGAGTGTAACGGTCGCCACCAAGACGAGCATCAGTATGGGGGGATGCCTCAAAGACCAACCCAAACTCAAACGATAGGCTCTAGATAAAGACCTAGAGGTAAAGAACCTCAACCAGCGTAAGCCTCTTCTCTTCATCCAACGAGACCATGCGGAATCGTCCTCGTTCTTAACCTTCAAATGGGTTTCACTCAAAAGGGCTGCGCACATCATGGGCGTGGTGGTCAAGGAGACGACCATGGAGATCAGGATGGCGCTTGAGAGCACAACCGCAAACTCTTGAAAGAGTCGACCCAAAATACCGCCCATGAGCAAAATCGGAATGAACACCGCAATCAGTGAGAGGCTCA
This sequence comes from uncultured Burkholderiales bacterium, assembly GCA_903865035.1. GTDB lineage: Bacteria > Pseudomonadota > Gammaproteobacteria > Burkholderiales > Burkholderiaceae_C > Limnohabitans. Next base: position 4,034 of record CAIPII010000231.1, read on the forward strand.
TGGACACAACCGTGAATCCAATTTCTTTGGATCCCAAATGGGCCGCGTCTTTGGGACTCAAGCCCTGCTCGATGTGACGTGTCACGTTCTCAAGCACCACAATCGCGTCGTCCACCACAAAGCCCGTGGCAATGGTGAGCGCCATCAAGGACAAGTTGTTCAAACTGTAGCCCAGCAAATACATCACCCCAAAGGCGCCGGCCAAGGACACGGGAACGGCAACGCTTGGAATCAAAGCTGAGCGCACTCGCTTCAAAAAGAGTCCCACCACAACCACCACCAAGCCAATGGCAATTGCCATGGCTTTTTGAATCTCATAAAGGGAAGCCCTGAGCGTCGGTGTGCGATCCGAAACCACAGAGAGCACCACCCCTTGGGGCATGGATGCTTTGAATTGTGGAATGAGGGCCAAGACTTTTTTGACCGCTTCGATCACATTCGCACCAGGCTCCTTGTTGATGAAGAGCAGCACCGCTGGCTCACCCGCCAAGGACCCATAGTTCCTGACGTCTTGGACCGAGTCCACGACATCGGCCACATCTTTCAAC
>CAIPII010000232.1 GCA_903865035.1 uncultured Burkholderiales bacterium
GAGCCCTCGGCTTTGATGAACGCTCAAGAGCTCAGGGCATGGACCCAAGGTGGTCAAGAGGTGGGTTCTCACACCGTGAGCCATGCGCACTTGAGGGCCTTGGAGCCTCAAGCAGCGTGGGCCCAAATCGCGCACTCCAAATCTGAATTGGAGCAAATTGTGTCACGCGCAGTCACTCAGTTTTGTTACCCCTACGGTGAATTTGATGCTTCACACATTGCGATGGTGCAAAGAGCGGGGTATGTGGCCGCCACGACCACAGCTCGCTCCAGGGTCAACAAACCCCTAGAGGGCATGGGGTTGTCTCGCTTTGAGATTCCAAGGGTGCCTGTGGTCCGCTCCACGCATTGGATTCAATTTTTGATGAAAATTTGCACGGCTTATGAGGACCGACGTTTTATTCAAGAGGGGCTTCACGCTTGAAGGTGGCTGTTTTGACCCGACACTTCAGTCCCGACGCGGGGGGGGCCGAGCATTATGCGGTGAAGTTGGTGGAGCAATTGGCCTCAAGGCACGAGATCCATGTGTTTGCCCAACACATCAACCACGACTGGCCTGGGGTGAGCTATCACCGCATCAGCTCGCCTTTTAAGCGCCCGCGTTGGGTGAACCAGTGGTGGTTTTCTCACCAGACCCAAAAAGCCACACGCGAGGGCTTTGACATTGTGCATTCGCATGAGAACACCTCTCACGGCAACGTCCAATCGGTGCATGTCATTCCCCTTTGGATCAATTACTTTGGGCTGGGCGTTTTGGGTTCAAGACAAAAAAAGATGTCAAATTGGAAAAGGGCTGCAAAAGCTCTTTTGGCCTTGACCAGTCCCAGGCTCTTGAGCTACTTGCTGCTTGAACATTTGCGCTTAAGGCCTGATCCCCAAAAGCTCGTGCTTGGCGTATCAAGCGCTTTGAGCGACGAGTTGAGTCAAGTGTTTCATTTGGATGCAAAGCACTTGAAGACCTTGATCCCAGGGGTTGAGGCCAGTGAGTCTTGGGTGCAAAGGCTTCACTCGGATGCGCTGTCAATGAAGCTCTCTCAAAGCTTGCTCCAATTGGCCTCAAGTGCTGGCAACCCTATGGGTGAATTTCAAGCGCTTGATCTCATGAACTCCTCGCTCAAAGTGTTGGCCCAAAAAGGCTTGGGGCTCGATCCCAAACCTCGCCATTGGCTGCTTTGGGTGGGTCACGATGAGCGCAAGAAGGGTCTATCTGCTTTGTTGGATGCCTTGCTGGAGATGCCTCAAGACACAGGGTTGATGCTGGTGGGCAAAGCGGCGAGCAAACCGCAAACCCTGGCTTGGATTGCTCAAAGGGGGCTTGAGGGGCGCGTGTCGCTCTTGGGCGTGATGGCAGATGTGACACCTGCCTACATCGCTTGTGATGTGTTGGTGCATCCGACCTTGGAGGATACCTTTGGCATGTGCGTGGTGGAGGCCATGGCTTGGGCCAAAGCGGTGGTGGTGAGTCCCGCTCAGTTTTGTGGTGTGGCCCAAGAGGTGGTGAACCATGAGCATGTGCTCCTCTTGCGTGACCCAAAGGACCCTCACGACATTGCCCAAAAGACCATGGCCGCCATCGCACAGGCCTCTGTCTTGGGCAGGAATGCGTTGGCGTGGACGCGCGCGCACACCTGGGCACATCAGGCCAGTGCACTCGAGCAGCATTACCAAGAGTTGGTTCAAAGGGGTGAGGTGACATGCAAATGAGTGGGAACCCGAAATCGATCTTGATGATCAAGTCCCACAGTGCTGGGGTGGGAGATTTGCTCAGGAGTTCTGCGGCTTGGAGGGTTTTGAAAAACCGTTTTCCCCAGGCCAAACTTCATTTGCTCTTTTTGAGCAAACACCCTGGATATGCAAGTGAGGGTTTGATGGGTGAACATCATTTGCTCGACAGTTGCACCTTTCTCACCTTGAGGGAAAAGTCTCCCGATGTCAAAGGCGTCTCCAAGACCCCTTTCAAGCGCTTGCTCTCTCAAGCCCTTGAGTTGGCCCAGCTCAAAGAGGTCGACTGCGTGATTGACTTTGAGATGCATGGCCTCAGGAGCTCGCTTTTGACTTGGTGTTTGGTCAAGGGCATGAACAAGAAAATGCCTTCTATCCCAGTGAGCAGCGTTGGGGTTGGACAGTTCCCGATGCGTTCTTGGTTCTACGATCAAGCCAGTGTGGGTCTTGAGGCTTTTGCCAAGGCGCGCAACAAGAGCTTGCCCATGGATTACACGGACCGAGATTTCGTGGCTTTGAGTGCGCTTGAGCTTGAGAGAAATGCAGTCCCCATCGAGCTCCGTGTCGAGCCAAGCGCCAAGCAAAAGGTGGAGTTCTTGCTCCAGTCCTTTCAGGCTGAGCGGGCGATGGATCAAGGTATTCCCAGGCCTGTGCTCGGTGTGAACATTGGTTGTGGCACACCCGATGCGCTCTACAAGCGGCCTGACTTGAATCACTTCGTTGATGCCTTGGTGGCGTTTTTAGAGCGCAATCCGCACGACATCGTGCTCACTGGTGCGCCTTTTGAACAAGCCGTAAACCTTGAGTTTGCAATGCTTTTGTCCAAGCGCTGGGCTCAGGCGGCTCCCGGCCTGCCAGAGCCCCTCGTATGGGATGGGGCAGGAAAGACCAGCATGCCCGATTTGAGCGCATTGATCAGCGCGTGTCAGCTCTTTGTGAGCACCGACTCAGGGCCCTATCACATGGCTGTGGCGCTCAGAGTGCCCACATTTTGTTGGTTCGTGGTGAATGAGCCAAGCTCTTTGCACCGTGAGCCATGGTGCGCGGCTTCACTCAATCCAAGTGTGCAAGAGTTTGTGACCCAGACCGAGAGGCTCGTGCGTCCTAACCCTTTTTAGGGCTGATGCTGCATCAGTTGCATTTTCCTTTTATCCTCAGGCGTGCGGAGCACTCTGGTGAGAAGATTGAATGTGTTGGTGCACCACGGGGTAGATTTGAGAGGCCCACTTCTTGCCGCTGAACACACCGTAGTGGCCCACACCCGCTTGCAAGTGATGCGTTTTCATGTAATCGGGCAGCGCGCTGCAAAGGTCTTGAGCAGCCAAGGTCTGACCGAGGCCGCAAATGTCATCTCGCTCACCCTCAACGGTCAAGAGGTAGGTGCTCTTGATGGCTTGAGGGTTCACCGGTGTGTTTTTGTAGGTCATGAGGCCCCTTGGGAGCGAGTGCTCTTGAAAGACGGTTTTCACGGTTTCGATGTAGAACTTGCCGGGCAGGTCCATGACTGCAAAATATTCTTTGTAGAAATTGGCAATTTGATCCGCCTCATGGTCTTTGGCGCTACGCCTAAAGTCATAGAGCTTTTTGAAAGACTCTTTGTGACGCTCAATGTTCATGCTTAAAAAAGCACTCAATTGCACAAAGCCAGGGTAGACCCTGCGACCTGCTCCCTTGAATTGAGGAGGTACGGGGCTCACCAAGTTTTGCTCAAACCATTCAATCGGTTTGCTGGTGGCGAGTTCATTGACTTTGGTGGGGTTGATTCGAGTGTCAATGGGGCCAGCCATGAGCGTCATGCTCCTGGGCGTGCAGGGATCCTTTTGTGCCGACATCACTGACACTGCTGCCAAGCAAGAAACGGTGGGCTGGCACACGCCCACGATGTGAGAGGAGGGGCCCATGAATTGCAAGAACGAGATGATTTGCTCCGTGTAAGCGTCCAAATCAAACTCTCCCGCACTCAAAGGGATGTCTCTGATGTTGAGCCAGTCGGTGATGTAGACCTCGTGGTCTTGAAGCAAGGTGAGAAGCGTGTGCCTGAGCAATGTTGCAAAATGTCCCGACATGGGGGCCACCAACAAGACCTTGGGCTCGTTTTTGCTCATCTTCTTTTTGAAGCGCAAGAGGTGACAAAAGTTGGTTTTGAAGACCAGCTCCTCACTCACCTCGCAAGGCACGCCTCTGGAGTCTGTCACCTCAGAGATTTCAAAGTCGGGCCTCTCGTGTGTGAACCCCATGAGTTCAACTTGCTCATAAAAGCCGATCCAACGCCTTAGGTCTTCGCGATCGGCATACTGCAACAAACCCTCCAGCCAAAGTCTGGTTTGCATGGCGCCTTGGCGAATGGGCCCAAACCAATTGGCGTAGTTCTGAAATTGTTGGTACATCACGTCTTGGGCCTCTTTGAGTGTTGGGCGCTCGTCGCAACCCTTTCAATGACTCAAGCAAGAGGTGTGCCTTGGATGGCATATTAATTGCAACTTGTTCTTCAATTGAGCCCACAACCCAACCCTCCCTTTGAGCGAGATTTGATGAAAAAGACCACCCTCACCATCAGCAGCAAGAACTATTCTTCTTGGTCATTGCGCGGGTGGTTGATGCTCAAAATGTCGGGTCTGCCATTCGAGGAAGTGGTGGTGAGTCCGGACTCGGCGAGTGCGCGTGCGGAGCTGCTTTTACTCTCCCCATCCATGCTCGTGCCTTGCTTGCATCACAACGGTGTTGAGGTTTGGGACACGCTTGCAATTGGTGAGTATTTGAATGAGGTTGCACCAAAAGCGGGTCTTTTGCCAACCAATATTGTGCATAGAGCCCATTGTCGTGCGATTTGTGGAGAGATGCATTCAGGTTTTGCGGCTTTGAGGGCTTCATTGCCCATGAACATCAAGGCAAGCTTCAAGGGCTTTAAAGTTTGGGGCAAAGCGCAAAGCGACATCGACCGCATTGTGGACATTTGGAGCGATTGCTTCAATCGCTATGGTGGCCCTTATTTGATGGGAAAAACACCAACGCTTGCAGATGCGATGTTTGCGCCTGTTTGCTCGCGTTTTTCAAGCTATGACGTGAAGTTGAGTGCCGAGTGCGCCGCTTACGTGAAACTGATCCTCTCGCACAACGCCATGAAGGAATGGATTCGAGACGCCAAGGCTGAGCCTGAGGATATTGTTGAACTAGAAGTGGAGTTTTAATCATGACAGTTTCATCGCACCCTCAATCTGACACCGATTTTTCGCACGTCAAAGGCTCTCAAACTGAATTTCTACCTGGTGGATTGAGAGATTTTTTCCTCTACAAAGATCTTGGAGTGGCCAAAGCCACACACGGTAAGGTCATTGCCCACATTGCCAAAGCCAATATGGCGCCCACAGACGGCACGGGTTGGCATTACCATGTGGCCGAGTTTCAAATTGTCTACATGCTCAAAGGCTGGGCCAAATTCATGTACGAAGATCAAGTGACTTTGGTGAGTGCGGGTGACTGCGTGCATCAGCGCCCAGGCATCGTGCATTACCTCTTTGACTATTCGCCTGACATGGAGTATCTGGAGATTGTGGGACCTGCAGATTTTGGTTCTGTTCCCACCCAGGGTCCTTGCGAAGTGCCTGCAGTGACACCTTGGAACTAAGCCTGAGTGCTGGAGTCCAATTGTCCGAGTTTGAAGTAGCTTGCGTACACACCACCCAGCCCCAAAAGGGTTTGATGGTCTCCACTCTCAACGATGCGACCTTTGTCCATCACAATGATGCGATTGGCGTGCTCAATCGTGGACAAGCGGTGAGCGATCACCAAGGTGGTTCTGCCAATGGTGAGTCTAGAGAGCGCCTCTTGCACCAGTCTCTCAGACTCATTGTCCAAGGCCGAGGTGGCCTCATCGAGCAACAAAATGGGGGCGTCTTTGTACAGCGCCCGTGCGATTGCGAGCCTTTGGCGTTGACCGCCTGAGAGCTCGCTTGCGTTGTGTCCAACGAGTGTGTGCATGCCCTGGGGGAGGGTGCTCAAGTGGTCTCCTAGATTGGCAGCCTTCAAGCACTCAAGTGCGCGATGGAGATCCTCTTTTTGACCCAGCATCACATTGGCGGCCAAGCTGTCGTTCAAGACGATCACGTTTTGGCTCACCAAAGCAATTTGTTGCCTCAAAGACTTGAGCTTCCACTCACGCGTATCAACGCCATCGATGCGGATTTGTCCTTCCTCAAGATCAATCAACCTGGGCAACAGATTGACCAATGTTGTTTTGCCAGAGCCTGAGGCGCCCACCACCGCCACGACCTCTCCGGGGTGAAGCTCCAAGTTCAAATGGGACAGTGCTCGCTCACGCTCTGCGCTGTAGCGCACCGAGACGTTTAGAAATTCAACATGTCCTTGCGCCTTGAGCACTTCATGGTTGCCCTCAGATTGGTTGTCCGTTTTTTCGATCAAATCCAATCCACGCTCAATGGCTGCCAAACCGCGGGTGATGGGAGCAGCAATTTCTGACAGATGCTTGATGGGTGCGACCAGCATCAGCATGGCCGTGACAAATGAGGCAAAGGAGCCAACGGTGGTGCCATCGGTTGTGCTTTGCATCAGGGCCACACTGATCACAGCGGAGAGGGCTACCGCGGATAAGATTTGGGTCAAAGGGGTGATGGCGGCTGAGGAGACCATGCCCTTCATCATCAAAGACTCCAAAGATTGCCCCAGTCTTGCAAAGCGGTTGGTTTGGTCCTCTTGCGCACCTTGTAGTCTAATTTCTCGATAAGCCAAGGCATTCTCTTCTACCGCATAGGCCAAGTCATCGGTGGACTTTTGGCTCTGAGCGGTGATCCTGGTGAGTCTTTTGGTAAGGACTCGCATGACCCACGCTATGGCTGGCAAGAGAAAAGCCACGATGACACTCAACTTCCAATTCAAATAGAGCAAATACCCAGCCAAGGCCATGAGCGTCAAAGAGTCTCGAGTCAAGCTTAGAAAAGCGTTCACCAATGTGCCCGATCCGTTTTGGACCTCATAGACCAGCGTGTTGGCCATTGCACTTCCGGCACTTTGTGAAAACAGCTTGGGGTGAGCGTTTTGCAACTTCTCAAACATCTCCAGTCTCAAAGAGAGCACCCCTTGGTTGGCGATTTTGGCCAAAGCCACTTGTCCGCTAAAGGCACCCAGCCCTCTCACCGTAAAGAGGGTCAAGATGGCCACAGGTACCAGCCAAAGTTGCAAGGAACCTCCCACAAAGCCATGGTCCAAGAGGGGTTTGAGCAATGCAGGAATCATGGGCTCAGAGGCTGAGACCACCAAAACAGAGATCACCGCAGCCACCCAAGTGCCCAGGGGGCGGCAAAAGTAGGGCCAAACTCTTTGAAATCTTTGATAAAAGGAGGCAACAGGGGGTTGGTTCATGCAAGAGGGGCCGGTTGGTTGAGGTCTGTTTCGCAGTGAAGTTGGTTCTCAAGGTCTGAGCCAAGGGTGATTATGGCCTTAAATTGGCCCAATCGATCCATTTTTGAGGTTTCCCAGGGTGCGCACCCCTTTGGTTTTTTAAGATTGAGGTGTCACAACTTGCTCTCCTTGATGGAGGCTTGTGACTCAATTACCACTTAAAATACGACCATGTCTTTATCGGTCGTCATCATCACCAAAAACGAAGCCCAAAACATTGGTCCTTGCATTGAGTCGGTGGCATTTGCAGATGAAGTCATCGTGTTGGATGGTAAAAGCGAGGATCAGACCGCAACCATTGCCCGAGGCTTGGGAGCACGTGTCATTGAGGTCGATGAATTCAAAGGCTTTGGTGCCCAAAAGAATTGGGCCTTGGGGTTTGCGACCTCGCACTGGGTGCTGAGCTTGGACGCCGATGAAAGGGTGCCCAAAGACTTGGGGCAAGAGATCCAACAAGTGATGGCTCTGCAAGACACAGCGACAGGCGGCTTGGGTCATCAAGGGCCTATGGTGTTCGATATTCCCCGGCTCACTCAGTTTTGTGGGCAGTGGATTCACCACTGTGGCTGGCAGCCTGATCGTGTGATCCGTTTGTTCAAGCGAGGAGATGCCGTTTTCTCTGATGACATGGTGCATGAGAAGCTCATTCCGGCAGTTGGAGGCGATTGGAGCCAGGCGGGAGTGGGGCACTTGAAGTGCCATTTGGAGCATTACAGCTACCGAACGCCCGATGATTATTGGCGAAAGCTTGAGCATTACAGCCGGGCGTGGGCCGAGGAGCGCCACGCCAAGGGCATCAAGGTGAGCATGGTGCGAGCGCTGGTTTCAAGCGCTTTTGCTTTTTTCAGAAGTTATGTCTTTCGTTTGGGTTTTTTGGATGGCTCCATGGGCCTTGCAGTCTGTATGATGCAGGCTCAGGCCACCTTTGCCAAATATTTCACCCTTTATTGTTTGCATCAAAACCAGGATTGATTCTTTCCCATGATTCGTTTTTTTGCCCACCGTTTAAAAGCTTTTTTTCCTCAGTTGCTGTCCCTGTCGTTGACTTGTTTCGTTATGGTCTCGGGCCCGAGTGCCTGGGCCCAATTCAAAGTCGAGGTCACTGGGGTGGGAGTCACCCAAGTGCCAGTGCACCTCAACGGATTCAGAGATGAGGGGCAGTCGCCCCAGAAAATATCGGCCATCATTCAAGCCGACTTGGAGCGAAGTGCGCAGTTCAGGGTGAGCTCTATGGCTTTGAGTCTGGATGAGACCTCTCGCCCCGATGTGGCCATGCTTCGCTCCAGGGGAGCTGAGAATTTTGTGACGGGAAGCGTGACCAAACTCGCCGACGGTCGCTTTGATGTGCGTTTTCGTTTGTGGGATTTGATGAAGTCCCAAGACCTTGGGGGCGCCAGTTACGCTGTGGTGCCTGGAGACTTGAGGCGCGCAGCGCATCAAATTTCTGATTTCATCTATGAGAAGCTGACCGGAGACAAAGGCATTTTTTCAACCCGCATTGCCTATGTCACCAAAAACAACAACCGTTTCAATCTGTGGATTGCGGATGCCGATGGTGACAACGCACAGCCTGCACTGACTTCGCCTGAGCCGATCATCTCGCCGAGTTGGGCTCCAAATGGTGTGCAACTCGCCTACGTCTCCTTTGAGTCCAGAAAGCCAGTCGTCTACGTGCACGATGTGGCCACAGGCAAGCGCAAAATTGTTGCCAACTTCAAAGGCTCTAACAGCGCGCCCTCTTGGTCTCCAGATGGACAACAGATGGCTGTGACCTTGAGTCGCGATGGTGGCTCACAGATTTTTCTCATTCCCTCTTCGGGTGGCGACGCCCAAAGGCTCACCCAATCGGCCAGCATCGACACCGAGCCCGTGTTCACACCAGATGCAAGTGCCATTTATTTTGTGAGTGACAGAGGCGGTTCCCCTCAAATTTATCGCATGCCTGCCAAGGGCGGGCCCGTGCAAAGGGTCACCTTCAATGGCAGCTACAACATCTCTCCCAGCATCAGTCCCGATGGCAAGAAGTTGGCCTATATCTCAAGACAAGGCGGACAATTCAAGCTCTACATCATGGATTTGCAAACCGAGCAATTTGAAGCGCTCTCAGACACCTCAGCCGATGAAAAGCCAAGTTTTGCACCCAATGGCAAGCTCATCATTTATGCCACTCAAGTGGCTGGCAAAGAGGCTCTGATGACGGTCAATTGGGAAAACAAAACTGCTGTTCGCTTGAACGGACAAGCAGGAGACATTCGTGAACCCCATTGGGGGCCGTTCATGAAAAACAATTGAGGCCCCACTGAGGTTATGTTGGTGGGGTTGGTCTTTTGAGATGGTGTCAATGAAAGTTTTAAAGGTCTACAAGATGAAAAAGTTTTTTCTACTGAACGTGGTTCTAGCGGCTGCTGTATTCGTATCCGCTTGTTCCTCAGTCAAGCTCAACGATGTCCCTGTTGAGGATAAATCTGCCTCTGGCATCAGTGCTGACGCTTTGAACGGCGCCAATATGAAATCAGGCATTGCCTCCGTGCAAGCTCAAGGCTTGGGCAAGATGGTGCTCGGACCCGTGAATGTTGACAAGGTCATTTACTTTGATTTTGACAGCTACACGCTAAGGCCAGATGCTCAGCCTGTTGTTCAAGCTCACGCTGACTACTTGAGAAACAACAAAGACAAGAAAATTTCACTCGAGGGCAACACCGACGAGAGAGGTGGGAGCGAGTACAACTTGGCTTTGGGTCAAAAGAGAGCGGATGCTGTGAAAAAAGCGCTCTCTCTTTTGGGGGTGAGTGAGTCACAAATTGAATCGGTGAGTTTTGGCAAGGAAAAGCCTGCGGTGCAGGGCGCTGATGAGAGTGCGTTTGCCAAGAATCGCCGTGTTGAGTTGTCTTACCGTTGAGGGTCTCCGCCATGAAATACAAGTTCCTTTGCTCTTCATTGATCGTTTGTGCCTTGATGCTGGGTACAAGCGCCAAGGCTTCCTTGTTTGAGGATGGAGACGCCAGAAAAGCCATTTTGGAATTGCGAGAAAAGGTCGAAGCCCAGCGCCAAAGCATTGAACAATTGCGCTCCAGTACAGAAGCGCTGGCCGACGACAACGTCAAACTCAAGCAAAGCATATTGAGCCTGCAAGGCACGATTGAGGAGTTGAAGCAACAAATCGCCTCCATGGGGGGCGACCGCGAGGTCTTGGGCAAGAGCTTGTCAGATTTGCAGCGCAAATTCATGGATCAATCCAAGAATTACGAAGATCGATTCGCCAATTTGGAGCCGCAAAAGGTGAGCGTGGACGGAATTGAGTTTTCTGCCGATCAAGCAGAAAAGCGAGACTACGAGGCTGCACTTGCATTGTTCAAAAAGGCAGACTACTCAGCAGCCTCACAGGCTTTCGGTGATTTTTCAAGAAAGTACCCCGGCAGTGGTTTTGGCGCCGTCGCACTTTATTGGCTGGGCACCTCTCAATACGCCACCAAAGATTTCAAGGGTGCGATTCAAAGCTTCAAGAGCATGTCCAACTTGGCGCCCACCCACCCCCGAGTTCCTGACAGCATGCTCTCCATGGCCAGTTGCATGATTGAATTAAAGGACGTCAAGGGTGCCAAGAAAGTCCTGGAAGATTTGTCTAAAAATTACCCACAAAGCGATGCTGCTCAGGCGGCCAAAGATCGCCTGTCCAAGCTCAAATAAGGTTCAACGCTCACATGTTCAACACTCTGACCGAAACACAAGCGGTTTGGCTTTCACAAATGGTCTTGGTTTTAGGCTTTGTGTTGACCTTTGCATTGGGCTTTTTGGCCCAGTCCACTCACTTTTGCACCATGGGTGCGGTGATTGATGTCTTTTCATATGGTTCTTGGACCCGCGCTTGCCAAGTGTTGGTCGCCATGGGTGTGTCCATGGTTGGATTTGCTGTCTTTTGCGCTTATGGATGGGTGGATCCATTAAAGACCTTGTATGCCAAGGACCGTTTGTATTGGTTATCTGATGCTTTGGGTGGCGCGCTCTTTGGTGTGGGCATGGTGCTTGCCTCAGGTTGCGGCAACAAAACACTCGTTCGGATGGGTACTGGGAACTTGAAGTCTTGGGTGGTTTTTCTCTTCATGGGCTTTGCAGCCTTGGCAACCCTAAAGGGCATCACAGCTGTGGTCAGGGTCAATTGGCTGGACACGGCTTTTGTCAAAATCAATGGCGGTGTGGATTTGGCCCACTTCATGTTTGGCCCACGTTTATCCACCATCACCTATTCACTCATGAGATTTGCCAACGCCGAGTGGATTCTCCTGGGCTGCGGTGTGGGTGTGATGGTGATCATGGTGGCTTGGATCATGTCGTTGCTCACGGCGCCCCATGAGCGCGAGCTCAAGCGTCTCAGGTCCTTTTTGCCTGGCGTTGGCGTTGGTTTGTTGATCACTTTGGCTTGGGGCTTGAGTGGTTATGTGGGACATGTCTCTGAGCATCCCGTGACCCTTGAGGAAGCATTCTTGGCCAGTTCAAGTGGTCGCATTGAAGCTTTGAGCTTTGTCGCACCCATGGCTTACTTGATCGATTGGTTGATTTACTTTTCGGACCAGTCCAAATTTTTGAACTATGGGGCAGTGTGCGCGCTTGGCGTGATCGCAGGTTCTTTTGTGAGCGCTTGCCTGAACGGGTCTTTGAGGTGGGAGGGCTTTGGTAGCCCCTCAGACCTTGGGTTGCACATCATTGGCGCAATTTTGATGGGAGTAGGGGGTGTCTTGGCCATGGGGTGTACCTTTGGGCAGGGCATCAGCTCCTTGTCAACACTCAGCATCAACGCCATGGAGGTTGTGATCTTCATTGTTTTGGGGGCTTGGATGGGTTTTAAAATTCAGCTTCGCGCCCTTGATTGAAAACGGCTTTGAGAGAAACCTTGGCGTTGAGACCCAGATGAGCGAGTCCGAATTCGATTTTGAACGTCGCTTTGGAGCGCTCTCTCGTCTGTATGGCGTTGAGGGCGCAAGTGCAATATTTCGCGCTCACGTGGTGGTGGTTGGTATTGGTGGTGTGGGCTCTTGGGTTTGCGAGGCCTTGGCCAGAAGTGGTGTTGCCAAACTGACCTTGATTGACATGGATCACTTGGCCGAGTCGAATGTGAATCGACAAATCCATGCGCTCACCCCCACAATCGGAAAAGCCAAAGGTGAGGCCATGAAGGAGCGCATTGCCCTTATCAATCCCAACTGTAGGGTGGTCTTGATCGATGATTTTGTCACACCCGAGAATTGGCCGGAAATGTCCAAAACCTTGGATCTGCCCGTTGATGCTTTGATCGATGCATGCGATCAAGTCAAAGCCAAACTGAGTTTAGCCTCTTGGGCGTTGGTCAATCCTGGTCTTTTCGTGAGCGTTGGTGCCGCAGGTGGCAAGAGACTTGCACACGAAGTTCAAATGGATGATTTATTGTCCGTGACCCATGATCCACTTTTGGCGCAATTGCGCTACCGGATGAGGCGCCAAGGTACGTTGGCCAAATCACTCAAGAAATCACGAATCCAATGTGTCTTTAGCAAAGAGCCTGTGTTGAATCCATGGGCAAAGTCGGCTCAGACTGAGCTTGATGCAAAACAAGCTGAGCCCTTGCTTTCTTCGGATCAATTCTCCTCGGATTTAAGTTGCCACGGCTATGGTTCGTCGGTCTCTGTGACGGCTACTTTTGGCATGTGCGCTGCAGGGTGGGTGATGGATCAGTTGGCAAAACTGGCCCAAACATGAGCTTGAGCTTCACGGATAGGATAAGTTTTAGACGGGCTAGAAAACTTGTTATTTTTTTGTTATAATTTATTTCTTTCTGAGGTTGATACTTCAATTTCAACCTCAGTGATGGGACGTTAGCTCAGCCGGTAGAGCAGCGGACTTTTAATCCGTTGGTCGCGAGTTCGAATCTCGC